>NZ_JAFMPN010000015.1 GCF_017351175.1 Desulfovibrio sp. Huiquan2017
AGAAATACGGGAGTCCTTGACATGGGGCCGCATAAGAAAAAAAGCCCGTCCGGCTTTTGCCGGACGGGCTGTCGTTCACGGTAAGGCGCGGCCTACAGGCTCTGCCGCGTCAGCTTGACGCGCATGACGCGCTCGATGTCCCGGACCTGGGTTTTGTCCTCGCCGGTGACCAGGCTGACGGCATGGCCGGAGCGACCCGCGCGGCCGGTGCGGCCGATGCGGTGGGTGTAGGTCTCCACGGTGTCGGGCATATCGAAGTTGATGACGTGGGAAATGCGTTCGCAGTCGATGCCGCGCGCCGCGATGTCCGTGGCGACCATGATTTCGAAGCGGCCGTCGCGGAAACCGTCCAGGGCGCGCTGGCGCTGATTCTGGCTCATGTTTCCCTGAAGGAAGGTGGCGTTGTAACCCGAGCCCGACAGCTTGCGGGCCAGGTTCTTGGCCTTGTGCTTGGTCTTGGTGAAGATGAGCACGCTCTGGTGCTCGCCGCGATCCAGCAGCCGGGTCAGGAGTTCGCCCTTGAGGCGGCCTTCCGTGGCGTAGAAGCTATGTTCCACGGACTCCACGGGCTTGGTGTTGGCTACCTGGACGGTCTTCGGGTTGACCAGGATCTTGTCCGCGAGCTTGCGGATGTCCTGGGGCATGGTGGCCGAGAAGAGCAAATTCTGACGCTTGGCGGGCAGCTTGGCCAGGATGCGCTTGATGTCGGGCATGAAGCCCATATCGAGCATGCGGTCAGCCTCGTCCAGGACCAGGGTGTCGATGTGGTTCAGGGACACGGACCCCTTGCTCAACAGCCGGACCAGCCGTCCGGGGCAAGCCACGATGATGCGGCAGTGGGAGAAGGCGTGAATCTGGGGATTCATGCCCACGCCGCCGATGACCGCGCCGCAACGGAAGCCGGTGTGCTTGCCCAGTTGATTGAAGTTCTCGTCGATCTGCAGGGCGAGCTCGCGGGTGGGAGCCAGGACCAGAACGCGGGGAATGGCCCGGTCGGCCTTGTTCGCGGTGAGCAGCCGCTGAAGGATGGGCAGGGCGAAGGCGGCCGTCTTGCCGGTGCCGGTCTGGGCCAAGCCCATGACGTCGTGCCCTTTGAGCACGAGGGGGATGGCCTGCTCCTGAATGGGAGTGGGAGTCTCATAGCCGCAATCCTTGATCCCGGCCAGGATGCGCCGGTCCAGGGAGAAAATGGAAAAATTCATAATTGCCTTTGGTAAAAAAACTATATCTTCGACGGCGCGCGACAGCGGTCGGGGTCCGGTTGCCCGGTGTATCGGAAGTGCTCTGGTACGGGAGTAAATCTTGGTTCGACGGGGTGTGGAACGTTGGGTGCCCGATGGGGCTAAGAAGTAATCGTGCGTCCAGTCACGCTGAGCGCTCTCCTTATCGGCTAATGGCGGGACAAAGTAAAGGAGTATTTTGCGAGGTGAAAAAAGACAGGCCCCCGTTCGGGAGTACGGGGGCCTTATCCTAGGGGACATGTCCGGCCGGGAGGGGCCGGACGCATCAGCAGCGGGGCGGCGGACCGGACGCGATGCCCGATCGGGCGTCGGCTACGGACCGGGACGTCGAATCATCCTCTTCCCGCCGGGGGCTGACGCCCGACCGGCAAAGGGGACAGAGGGTTTCGAGGACGAGGGCGTCCCAGGTGCCGCTCCACTGACAGTTGTCGCATTGATAGTGCATGTCTCCTCCAAGTAAATGCGAGACCCCGGTCGGCGACCGGGGTTCGAATGGTGAGTGATGGCGGGATCAGGCCTTGGCCGAGCCGTCGATGGCGATCTTGCGCGACCCGCTCTCGGACTTGCCGGTCCTGGGCATGGTCACGCACAGGACGCCCTTGTCGAGCTTGGCCTTGATCTTGTCGCGGTCCACATCGTCCGGCAGATCGAGGACCCGGCGAAAAGCGCCCGAAGAGCGCTCCACCCTATAGTAGCCCTTGTCCTCGGTCTTTTCCTCGCTGTGCTTTTCAGCGGACAGGATCAGGACATCGCCCTCGACCTCCACGGACAGGTCCTTCTCCTCGATACCGGGGAGATCGGCCTGGACAACATATTCCTTGTCCGTGCCGTAGACGTCCACATTGGGACGGATGGCCATATCCCGCAAACGGGACTCCATCGCGCCGGGGCGAAAAACGGGGTTCGACAATCCGAAACCGGAAAACATGGACTCGACCATACGGTCGAATTCGGCGTGGAACTGGTCCAGCGGTGTGGCGGGTACGCCTTCTCCCGCGTCGTTGCGACGGACCGGGAGGGTCTGCTCGTGTTCCCTCTTGAACCAATTCCAGGGGTTCAGCTTGGTGCTAGCCATAGCGTCCTCCTTGGAAGCAGTTGAAGGTTACCTTTCGACATCCCTTCAATAAGTCCTGTCCGGAGACAGTCAAGAGGGGTGCTTCTTTTTCCGGAGAGGATCAGACCGCCCGGCACATGCGGGGCGGCCGGTTGCGGGCCAATTCGAGCAAGGCGCGGCCTGCCTCGGCCAATTCTCCGCTGTTGTCGATGGTCCGCAGGGCCGGGTGATCGACGGCGTAGTCCCCGGCGCGCGCGAGTCTGCGCTCGACCTCCCCGGCGGACTCCCGGCCGCGCAGGATCAGACGCTGGCGCAGGATGTCCGTGTCCACGGCCACCAACACCGGGATCAGATCCGGATAGCGGCGGGCGGCCTCGGGCAGGTAGGCCCGGGAGCCGTTGACCACCACGTTCAGGCCCGCCTCCATCCAGGCGTCGATCTCCACGCCCACGCCGTAGCGGTTGCCGTGGCTGTCCCAGGCCAGGGCGAACAGCCCCCGGTCCAGGCGGGCCCGGTATTCGTCGGGCAGCAGGGCCACATGGTTCTCGCCCCCGGCGTCGGCCGGCCGGGTGATGTAGCGATGGGCGAAGGCCGCCTCGTCGCCGGGGCAGTGCTTGCGGGCGTAGAGCATGATGGAGTCCTTGCCGCAGCCGGAAGGACCGACGACGTAGACCAGTTTGCCTCGGTTCATGAGTTCTCCTTGGGATTGCCGAGCCGGGCCCGGTGGATCAGCCGAAACGGAGCGGACCGGTCCGGCTGGTGGAAAAGACAGAGTTCGTTGACCGGGTGGGAACGATTGATGACGGGCGCGGCCAGTTCGCACAGGAGGTCCTTGAGCCGTCCGCGTTGGTCCGGGTCTTCCACCCGGCCGGTCAGGCTGATGTGAAAACGGAATTCCCCGAGCACGTAGGGGTAGCCCCATGTTTCGAGCAAGCGGTCCTGAGCCGGGGTCAACCCCTGGGCGCGGCGGGCCTCGTTCTCCGGAGGAGAGGGCGGCCTGCGCAGGGGGGTCATGCCCCGCAGGCAGGCTTCGGCGGCCTCGGCCGAGCGGGACTGCTCCGCCGGGACCAGGGCCAGGAACGAGCCTATCTCGCGCACGGACAGCGGGGCCAGAAAAAACGGGAGCAGGGTGCGAGCCAGGGATTCCAGCCGCCGGACGATGGCCGCTCCGTCCACCCCGGGCAGGGGAGGGAAGGGGGGCATGAGCGTGGCGTGAAAGCCGTAATGACGCGGCGACGCGGTGGCCGTGCGCCAGATGTCCGGGGAAAGGCCGTGGAGCGGGAGCACGGGCACCTCCAGGCCGGTCTCGTTGTCCCGGCCGAGCCAGGCCGAGCCGAACCGGTCCAGATCGCCGCCCCGTTCCGGGGCGTAGTATACGCCGTACCGTTCGCTCACGGGTTCACGCTCCCTTCGTACTTGTCCAGAAACGCTTCCACGTCCAAAGCGCGGAAGTCGGCCAGCCCCTCTTTCAGACGGTCGTGGGACCAATCCCACCAGGCCAGACGCAGAAGCCGCGCCCGCACCTCGGCCGGAAACCGCTCGCGAATCAACCTGGCCGGGACGCCGCCCACCACGGCATAGGGGGGCACGTCCTTGGAAACCACGGCCCCAGCTCCGACCACGGCGCCATGGCCGACGGTTACGCCGGGCAGAATAACCGCCCCATGGCCGATCCAGACGTCGCAGCCGATGCGCGTGCGCTGGGTGCGCCGCCACTCGAAGACCGTCTCGTCGTCCAGGCCGAAATCATAGCGCGCACTCCGGTAGGTGAAATGGTGCTGGGAGGCCCGCCACATGGGGTGGTTGGTGGGCCCGATGCGCACGTTCGAGGCGATGGACGCAAACTTGCCGATATCGGCGTAGGCCACGTCGCAATGAGGGCTCAGATAGGCGTAGTCACCCAGGACGGACTCAAGCACCAAACAGTTTTCCAGGACCTCGGTATAGGGACCGAGCCGACTGTCGCGGACGTCCGCCGAGGGGTGGACCGCCGGGGCCGGGCCGAGCCGGATATCCTCTTGGGGATGCGGATGCATATTCATGACTCCTGACTGACAAATGCGGCCCGTTTGGAAAAGCACGGGTACGCATCATTTCCGCAACGAAATTGACGATCCGGTTACAACAAGTTGAAATTACGGGCCAAAGCGGACAAGTGCCGGACTTGTCTAGTGTGCCCAGGCCACCCTTGCCCTATCACGTTGCCTAACGCGGCCCGATCCCCGGGCCGGGCAAACCCGGAACGTGTCCATGACCCTATCACGACTCCACCAGGATCTGCACCCAGTCACTGGCGAACAGGCAGACGCCAAACTCCACGGGCACGCCCGAGGGGTCCTCGTTGACGCTTTCGGTGACCAGCACCGGACGGCTCCGGGGCTGACGCAACTCGCGGGCCTCCCCGGCCGTGGGCATGCGGGCAATGATCCGGGTATGTCTGCGTGCGTAGTCGGCCACGCCGAAGTGCTCCATGGTCCGGGTCACGGACTTGAGCTCGCGGTACACGCGGACCATGCCCGGAAACAAGGTTTTAGGGAAAAAGGCCGTGGAATAGCTGATACGCCGACCGTCCGCCTCGCCCGCGCTGGTGATCCGCGTGACCACTTCGCCCGACTCGATGCGCAGGGCCTCGGCCACTTGCGGGTCCGCCTCGGCATCCACGGCCGCGAGCAGAATGTTGCCCGGCGTGCGCCGCTGGCGGGACAGGTTCTCGCTGAACCGTGTGCGGCGGCTGACCGGATAGTGGATGACCGGCTCGCGCACAAAGGAACCGCGCCCCTGCTCCACGCGAATGCGCCCGTCCTCCTCCAGCACGGACAGGGCGCGCCGGATGGTGTGGCGGTTGACCCCGAACTCCCGGGACAGGTCGTTCTCGGACGGCAGCCTGTCGCCCGGCCCGAAGCGGCCGGACGCGATGGCCGCCTCCAGACTGGCGTGAATCTGCCGCCACAGGGCGACGCCGGTTCCGCGTGTAAGCATGAGCGCACCTCGATTCCTTTTCGACCGGAACAACACAGGCGCCGCCGCCTGTCTAGACAACCCGTAAGGATTTCACAGAAATGAAACCCGATAGTGACAGAAAGGCCCCCATGGACCGCTCCTCCCAAGCCAGAAAGGAATGGATGGGGGTCCTGGCCCGAACCGGGACGGACAGACTTGAAACGGCCTTCGCCCGGCTCGACCCGGAACCCCGATTCGAACACCTGCGCCCGCCCGAAGTGGGCATGGCCCTGGTCCGCGCCCGGGCCGAAGCCCGAGGCGAGCGCTTCAATCTCGGCGAGATGACCATGTGCCGCTGCTCGATCCGCCTCGCGGACGGCAGCGTGGGCCACGGCTTCGTGGCCGGACGCGACAAACGGCACGCCGAACTGGCGGCCCTGTTCGACGCCTTGCTCCAGGACCCGGAATCGGGCCCCGTCCTGCGCCGGACCCTCATCGAGCCGCTCGCCGCCTCGCTGGACCGGGACCGTAGGGCGCGAAACGCCAAAACAGCAGCCACCAGGGTGAACTTCTTCACCATGGTTCGCGGCGAAGACTAGGGGGAACCCCATGCAAGGACACGCCATGAACGCGGACCGCGATCCGCGCGATCCGGCCCTTGAAAACCAGCGTATTTTCCGGGCCATACTGCTGACCATGTCCCATCCGGGCACGGTCACCGTGCTCGGCAACTGGCCCAAGCCGCCCAAGGGGCTGCATCCGGCCGCGGCCGCGGTCTGCCTGGCCCTTGTGGACATGGATACGCCCCTGTGGATCGGCCCGGCCGCGCCGCTGGATATCCAGACCTACCTGCGGTTCCACTGCGGCTGCACCGTCTCCCGCAACCCCGGAAGCGCGGCCTTCGGGCTCATCCTGGACGGCCAGGAACTGCCGGACCTCGACCGGTTCCATCCGGGCGACCTGGAATACCCGGACCGCTCGGCCACATTGATCATCCAGGTCCGGTCCATGAACGTGGGCCGGGGCATCCCCCTGTCCGGACCCGGCATCCGGGACGAGAACCGGCTGCACGTGGACGGGCTCAACCCGGAATTCTGGCGGATGCTGCAACGCAACGCCCGACGCTTCCCGCTGGGCTTCGACGTGATCCTGGCAACGCAAACGGAGATCGTCTCGCTGCCGAGAACGATCCAGGTGGGGATTTAACGTGTACGTAGCCGTCAAGGGTGGCGAACAGGCCATCGACAACGCCCATCGGCTCATGGCCGAAGAGCGCCGGGGGGACACCTCCGTCCCGGAACTGACCGTGGAACAGATCATGGAACAGATGCGCCTGGCCGTGGACCGGGTCATGAGCGAGGGGGCCCTGTACGACCCGTGGCTGGCGGCCCTGGCCGTAAAGCAGGCGCGCGGCGACCTGGTGGAGGCCGTCTTCCTCCTGCGGGCCTACCGCACGACCCTGCCGAGGCTGTACGAATCCCTGCCCGTGGACACCACGGCCATGGAAGTCCGCCGCCGCGTCTCGGCCACCTTCAAGGACATTCCCGGAGGCCAGCTCCTGGGACCGACATTCGACTACACCCACCGGCTCCTCGATTTCGGCCTGGCCGCCGGGCAACCCCCCGAGCCCGCGCCCTCGGCCCCAACGGGCGAAGCGGACGGCGAACGGCCCCTGTCCCGGGTCATGGACCTGCTGGCCACCGAAGGATTGGTGGAGCGCCCGAAGGACGATGAAAGCGCGCCCGTGGGCGACATCACCAAAGACCCGCCGGCCTATCCGGCCGCCCGCGACGCGCGTCTGCAGAACCTGGCGCGCGGGGACGAAGGCTTCCTGCTGGCGCTGGGCTATTCCAGCCAGCGCGGGTTCGGCGACAACCATCCCTTTGCGGGTGAAATCCGCATGGGCGAGACGGCCGTATCCATCCGCCCGGACGAACTGGGCTTCGAGGTGGAGATCGGCGACGTCACCGTGTCCGAATGCGAGATGGTCACCAGCTTCAAGGGGTCCAAGGACGAACTGCCCCGGTTCACGCGCGGCTATGGCCTGTCCTTCGGCTACAACGAGCGCAAGGTCATGGCCATGGCCCTGGTGGACCGGTCCCTCCAGGCCCGGGAGCTGGGAGAGGACGTCACCGCCCCGTCCCAGGACGAGGAATTCGTTCTCTCCCATAGCGACAACGTGGAGGCCCAGGGGTTCGTCCAACACCTCAAGCTGCCGCATTACGTGGACTTCCAGGCCGACCTGGTCATGGTCCGGGCCATGCGGGCCGAAATTCTCAAACGCGCCGAGGCCAAGGCCGAAGCCGAGGAGGCCGCATGACCGCCGCCGCACAGATGCCTCCCGCCGTGGAGGCGGGCTACAACTACGGCTATCTCAACGAACAGACCAAACGGATGATCCGCCGGGCCGTACTCAAGGCCGTGGCCATTCCCGGCTACCAGGTGCCCTTTGCCGGGCGCGAGATGCCCATGCCCTACGGCTGGGGCACGGGCGGCATCCAGCTGTCCGCCTCCATCCTCGGGCCGGACGACGTCTTCAAGGTCATCGACCAAGGCGCGGACGACACCACCAACGCGGTCTCCATCCGCAAGTTCTTCGCCAAGGTGACCGGGGTGGAAACCACCGAGCGGACCGTCGAGGCCACGGTCATCCAGACCCGTCACCGCATCCCCGAGACCCCGCTCAGCGAGGGCCAGATCATGGTCTACCAGGTGCCCATCCCCGAGCCCCTGCGCTGGGTGGAGCCGCGCGAGACCGAGACGCGGACCATGCACGCCCTGGAAGAATACGGGGTCATGCACGTCCAGCTCTACGAAGACATCGCCCGGCACGGCCGCATCGCCACCAACTTCATGTACCCGGTCAAGGTCAACGGGCGGTACATCATGAGCCCCTCGCCCATCCCCAAATTCGACAACCCCAAGCTGGACCGGTCTCCGGCCCTGCACGTGTTCGGCGCGGGCCGCGAAAAACGGATCTACGCCATCCCCCCGTACACCGAGGTCAAGAGCCTGGATTTCGAGGATTTCCCGTTCGAGGTGGAGACCTGGGACGGATGCTGCGCCCTGTGCGGGGCGACGGACAGCTACCTGGACGAGGTCATCCTGAACGACGCGGGCGAGCGCATGTTCGTCTGCTCGGATACCGACTACTGCGCCACCCGCCGCGCCCGGGGCCACACCGGCCCCATGGCCGACCGCGAGGACCTGGCGGAACTCACGGGCAAGACGCCCGGCAAAAAAGGAAACAAGGCATGACCACTGCGCCGCAACCCATGATCCGCGCCCGCGGCATCACCAAGAAATACGGCGGGATGATCGGCTGCCGGGAGATATCCTTCGACCTCTGGCCCGGCGAGGTCATGGGCATCGTGGGCGAGTCCGGCTCGGGCAAGTCCACCTTGCTCGGCTGCCTGTCCGGCAGGCTCGCCCCCACGGCCGGATCGGTCCGCTACGTGTCCCGCGAATTCGGCGACATCGACGTGCACGGCTGCCCCGAGCCGGTCCGGCGCAAGCTGCTGCGCACCGAGCTGGGCGTGGTCCACCAGAACCCGCGCGACGGCCTGCGCCTGGGCGTCACCGCCGGAGCCAACCTGGGCGAGCGGCTCATGTCCGTGGGTGCGCGCCATTACGGAAACATCCGGGCCGAGGCCCTCCAGTGGCTGGCCGAGGTGGAGATCGAAGCCGGGCGCATAGACCACTTCCCCAAGACCTTTTCCGGCGGCATGCAGCAACGGTTGCAGATCGCCTGCAACCTGATCACCCGGCCCCGAATCGTGTTCATGGACGAACCGACCGGCGGCCTGGACGTATCCGTGCAGGCGCGGCTGCTCGACCTGTTGCGCAACCTGGTTTCCCGGCTCGGGCTGTCGGTCATCATCGTCACCCACGACCTGGCCGTGGCCCGCCTGCTGGCCCACCGGCTGATGGTCATGCAGCGCGGCGAAGTGGTCGAAACCGGGCTGACAGACCAGGTCCTGGACGATCCCCAACACCCCTACACCCAACTGCTGGTCTCCTCGATACTGCAGGCCTAGGAGTTTTCATGACAACCATGATTTCGGTTCGCGACCTGGACAAGACCTTCACCCTGTACACCCAGGGCGGCACGGTCATCCCGGTCTTCTCCCGGCTCGACCTGGACGTGGGGGCGGGCGAATGCGTGGCCCTGGCCGGTCCCTCGGGCACGGGCAAATCCTCGCTCATCTGCTCGCTGTACGGCAACTACCGGCCGCAACGGGGGTCCGTGACGATCTGCCACGAGGGCAGGCCGGTGGACATAGTCACCGCCACCCCCCGGCAGATCCTGGACATCCGTAAAAAGACCATGGGCTACGTCAGCCAGTTCCTGCGCGTGGTCCCCCGGGTTCCGGCCCTGGACGTGGTGGCCGAGCCCCTGGTCGGTCTGACCGGGGACGTGGCGGCCGCCCGCGATCGGGCCGCCTTCCTGTTGAAGAGACTGAACATCCCCGCCGCCCTGTGGTCCCTCCCCCCGGCCACGTTCTCGGGCGGCGAGCAGCAGCGGGTCAACATCGCGCGCGGCTTCAGCGTGGAATACCCGGTCCTGCTCCTGGACGAACCCACAGCCTCCCTGGACGCCGAGAACCGGCGGGTGGTGGTCGGGCTGATCAACGAGGCCAAAACGCGGGGCGCGGCCGTGGTCGGCATCTTCCACGACGAGGAAGTGCGCGACATGGTGGCCGACAGACTGTTCGCAATGCGCAGCTTCAAGGAGGCCGCATGACCAGGGAACACATCTTCAAAAACGCGCGCATCGTCCTGCGCGACGAAGTTTTCACCGGCGCGGTCAAGATAGCGGACGGGGTCATCCAGTCCATCGCCCCGGGCCCGTGCAACGTGACCGACGCCGAGGACCTGGGCAACGACTATCTCTTGCCCGGCTTCGTGGAACTGCACACCGACAACCTGGAACAGGAACTGGAGCCCCGGCCGGGCGTGTTCTGGCCCGATCCCCTCGCCTCGGTCCTGGCCCACGACAACACCATGGCGGGCGCGGGCATCACCACGGTGCTGGACGCGGTGTCGCTTGGCGAATACCACGACGGCCCCAAGCGCTCCAGGATGATGGACCTGTCCCTCAAGGCCCTTCGCCGGGCGCGGGCCACCGGCATCCTCCGGGCGGACCACCGGCTGCACCTGCGCTGCGAGTTTTCCGACCCCAACGTCCTGGACATGCTTTTGCCGCACATCGACGACCCGAAGCTCATGCTCGTCTCGCTCATGGACCACACCCCGGGCCAGCGCCAGTTCACGGACACGGACACGTACCGGGCCTATTACAAGAAGGGGTGGAGCGACGCGGAATTCGCCGAGCTCTCCCAACGGCTCCGGGCCACCCAGCAGGCGTGCGCCGAGGACAACCGGCAGGGCATCGTGGCCCTGTGCCGGGAGCGGGGCATTCCCATGGCCAGCCACGACGACACCTTGCCCGCCCATGTGGCCCAGGCCGTGGCCGAAGGCATGGCCATCTCGGAATTCCCGACCACCGCCGAAGCGGCCCGCCTAGCCCGCGAGGCGGGCATCCAAATCGTCATGGGCGGCCCCAACCTGGTCCGGGGCGCGTCCCACTCGGGCAATGTCTCGGCCCGCGAGCTGGCCGGGGAGGGCCTGCTGGACATCATCTCCTCGGACTACGTGCCGGGCAGCCTGGCGGGCGGGGCCTTCGCCCTGCACCGCGACCTCGGGTTTTCCCTGCCCGACGCCGTGGCCCGCATCAGCGCCAATCCGGCCGACGCCGTGGGGCTGGCCGACCGGGGGCGCATCGCCTGCGGCCTGCGCGCGGACCTGGTCCGGGTGCGCGAAATCGAGGGCGTGCCCGCCGTGTTACGGACGTGGTCGGTCGGATGTTCCGGGAGCCTTGAAATCACTGCGAAAAACGCGGCCTGATTGTTACGCCCCCAAGCGACGATTCCGTCAAAACGTCACCCGGTCACCATACCCCTGTTGCAGGGGGTGCGTAGACCCTTCAAGGTGAGGGAAGCCGCCGTCTCCAGACCGCGCCTCCCCCGAAAACACCCCAAAGAACGAGTCGGGAGGCTTCCATGAAATCCATCAGCATCCGCAACCGGCAACAGCGCGAGGCCATCCAGGCCAAAGGGCTGAGCAAGGTCTATCCCAACGGCACCGAGGCCCTGAAGGACGTATCCGTGACCGTCAACGCGAATGACTTCTGCGTCATTATCGGCCTGTCCGGTGCGGGCAAATCCACTCTGCTGCGCTGCATGAACCGGCTCATCCGGCCGACCCAAGGGACCATCGCCCTGTTCGGCGAGGACGTCACCCGGGTCAACGGCGGGCAACTCCGGCAGGTGCGCCGCCGCGTGGGCATGATCTTCCAGCAGTTCAACCTGGTCCGGCGGCTGACAGTGCTCGACAACGTCCTGGTCGGCCGTCTGCGTTTCAACGCCCACCCGGTGAAGCGCTGCCTGTCCATGTTCCGCAAGTTTTCCAGGGCCGAGCGCGAATTCGCCTTTGACTGCCTGCAACAGGTGGGCATCGGGGACCTGGCCTTCCGCCGGGCCGACGCCCTGTCCGGCGGCCAGCAGCAGCGCGTGGCCATCGCCCGCGCCCTGGCCCAGGAGCCCGAGGTCTTCCTGGCCGACGAACCCATCGCCTCCCTCGATCCCCGCAGCTCCGAGACGGTCATGCAGATCCTGGCCAAAATCCACGAGGACAAAGGCATCCCGGTGCTCGTGAACCTGCACCACATCGACTTCGCCCAGCGTTACGGCAAGCGCATCCTGGGCATGTCCAAGGGCGAACTGATCTTCGACGGCACGGCCCGCGACCTGGACGCCGAGACCGTGTCCCGCATCTACGGCGACAAGGCGGAGGAGGCCCTGGAAGAGCTTTCCGCCGCCTGACCATACGGCCGCAACCCGGCCGCCGATCGGCAAGAACTGCGTCAACCCCAACAAACACAGGAGATTCCCCATGTTCTCGAAACTGTCCAAAGTGCTCATGATGGCGGCCCTAGTGCTGACCGTGGCCCTGCCCGGCCTGGCCAACGCCGGCCCCGCAAACTGGCCCTCCACCCTGAAGCTCGGCTTCATCCCCACCGAAGGCGCGGCCGACTCCGCCAAGCGCGCCAAGCCCATCGCGGCCGAGCTGGAAAAAGACCTCGGCGTCAAGATCGAGATCTTCACCGCCTCCGACTACAACGGCATCCTCACCGCCATGGCCAACAAGCACATCGACCTAGCCTACTACGGCCCCAAGAGCTACGTTGAAGCCGCCGAGAAGGCCAACGCCGAAGCCATCCTCATGGAGCTGAACAAGGACGGCCAGCCCGGCTACACCGGCATCATCATCACCAAGAAGGGCTCCGGCATCACCGACATGGACAAGGCCAAGGGCAAGACCTTCGCCTTCACCGATCCCAACTCCACCTCCGGCTACCTGGTGCCCAACGTCATCTTCGCCCGCGACATGAAGATCAACCCCGAGAAGTACTTCAAGGAAGTGCGCTTCTCCGGCTCCCACGGCGCGTCCATCCTGGCCGTCAAGAACGGCTCCATCGAAGTGGCCGCCACCAACAACATCGACCTGGACCGCATGATCGAAAAGGGCGCCGCCTCCCTGACCGACTTCAACATCATCAAGCGCTCCGACATGATCCCCGGCGCGCCCATCGCCGTGCGCAAGGACCTGCCCGAGAGCCTCAAGTGCGCCATCGCCGGCTCCCTGCTCAAGATCAACGATGATCCAGAGGCCCTGCAAATCCTCCAGAACGGCGGCTACCGCCACACCTCGGACAAGGACTACGACATGGTCCGCTACCTCAAGCGTCTCAAAGCCGAACTGGCCAAAAAGAAGTAACGATGTATCATGAACTGACACTTGATCAGGTCACCCCCAGGAAGAGCTTCATGCGGAAGCTCGCCCTGGGGGGCTTGGCGGCCATCATCCTGGCCGTGCTCGTGGCCTCCTACATCTCCACGGACATCGACCCGTTCAAGCTCTACAGCAAACGGCAGAACGCCTTTGAATACCTCTTCGGCAGGCAGCTCTCCGAAGCGGACAACCAGGCGGCCATGGAACAGGCGAAACGGCTGCCCGCCATCATCGCCTTCGAGGAGTCCTACCAGGCCGTCAAGGCGGAATACGCCGCCACCGGCAAGACACTGGACCCGGTGGCCATGCAGCGCGAGGCCCGCAAGCGCGCCGACGCCCGCATGAAGGCCATGACCCCGGCCGAACGCGACCGGATCGTGCACAGCGAATTCGACCGCATCGCCGACGAGAAATCCGGCGGCTACTTCCCGCCCGAAACGGCCTGGCCGCACCTCCTGGAGTACTCAAAGGCGCTCATCGAGACCGTGGCCATCGCCATCTGGGGCACGCTCATCGCCTTTATCGCGGCCATCCCCATGGCCATGTTCGCGGCCAGCAACACGCTGGAGCTGATGGTCCAAGGCGACGGTCTGCACCAGCGCATCATCCGCTGGTTCGGCCAGTTCGCGGCCCGGCGCGTGCTCGACTTCTGCCGCGGTTTCAACGAATTCGTCATGGCGCTCATCTTCGTGGCCGTCATCGGCCTGGGGCCCTACGCGGGCGTCCTGGCCCTGGCCATCCACACCTTCGGCATCCTGGGCAAGGTCTTTTCCGAGGCCATCGAACAAATCGAACCGGGCCAGGTGGAGGCCGTCACCGCCTCCGGCGCGGGCCCGGCCCAGATCATGGCCTTCTCGGTCATCCCGCAGGTCATGCCGCTGGTGGTCAGCTACACCCTGCTGCGCTTCGAATCCAACGTCCGCTCGGCCACCATTCTCGGCTTCGTGGGCGCGGGCGGCATCGGCTTCCTCATGTTCGACAAGATCAACGGCTACCTCTACCGCGAAGTCTGCACCATGATGATCATGGTCATCGTCTCCGTGACCGTCATCGACTACTTCTGCGGCATCCTGCGCCGCCGGTTCGTATAAGAAAACCGCCTCCGGCGGCCGGGGGAAGGAGAGGGGGAACATTTTTGAAAAAAGCTCATCCTCTCCTTCCACCGGCCCCCATTTCCCTAAAATTTTATGGTGTTGCGAGTTGCGCGAATATCGCTCCAACAGACTTTCATGTGCGCACGCTCAGCCGAAGGCAGCCAAAACATCTGGGGGACAGAGGGTACCCCGTTTCAAACAAGAGCAGGCCGTCAATCTCGGGGGACAGTAAAGTGCAGCTCGCACCTGATAATCAAAATGGAAAATGAGTCAAAAATTGCCTGTTTGGACCTTCGTCAAAACAGATGAACGCGTGACAGTTACCGCTTGACTCTCCGTGTTGCGCAATCGCCCCGCGAGATGTCCAACCGTTTGAAACCGTATAGCTTTCTGAAAATTCCATTGAACCATATTTCAATTTCGCGACTGGTTTAAAACGGAGACGGCCAATTGCAGTTGGGAAAAAAGCGACACGCATTATAATAGCCCCCTTCAATCCCCTATGCGATAGAATATAGACCTAAGCAATCAGGAGGCTCCATGACTAAAAGGAAATTCGTTCTCATTTCAGTCATATTGTCTATCATCTTCTGTGCTTCCGTTGCGGAAGCGCAGTACCTCCTTGCAAGCGGATCAATTGAAATATTCACTTCACTAGCCATAATATTGGCGTCATTCCTGCTGGTTGCTGGCTACATGACCTACTATTTTCTCGAAACTCACAACTGGTTCAGCCAAATCCTTGATTTGATGGAGCAACCGCTTTCCATTACCGACCCCAATATGAACTGGACGTTCATCAACAAGCCCGTTGAAGGCATGCTCAACGTTAAAAGAGCTAACATGTTAGGGAAGCACTGTTCGACTTGGGGTGCTAAGATTTGCAATACTGAAGATTGCGGCGTGCATTGCCTGCGAAAAAACAAGGGTGAAACGTTCTTTGACCAATTTGGAATGAATTTCCGCGTCAACACTAATTATTTATACAGCCTACGCGGCAAGGAGATGGGGCACGTCGAAGTCGTTACCGACATCACAGATAAGGTGCAGTTTCGCGAACTGAAGACCAAAATGAGCACCGATGTGAACAGATTGCTCCGCGAGTTGAATGAAGGATCGACCAGCTTGGCTGCTTCCACAGAGGAAGTGAGCTCATCGGTCGAAGAAATCTTCGCCTCAATTGAAACAAGCTTTCAAAATTCCCAACAGACTAAAACGAAAACAAATGGAGTAGCTGACCAAGCTGATGAAACGCGAGCAAACCTTGAAAACTCCATCAGTGCTGTTCAGGACATTGTTAATAAAGTTGGACTGATACAGGAAATAGCCCGTCAAACCAATTTATTGGCTTTGAACGCGGCAATCGAAGCCGCCAGAGCGGGGGAAAGCGGAAAAGGCTTTGCCGTCGTAGCGGGAGAAGTAAGATCCCTTGCTGAGAAAAGCCAAATTGCTGCCAATGAAATAGAAGAACTCACCAAGTCAACCAAAAGCGTATCCGAAGAAGCGGGTAATAAGTTGAGAGAACTTGTCCCCAACATCCAGGAGACCGTAGAGCTCGTTAGCGAGATCAACGCATCAATTCTGGAACAAAAGACCGGAATTGAGCAGATTAATCAAGCTATTCAGACGGTCAGCGTGGTCGCCCAAGAGTCAAACGCCATTGCTGAAAACTTATCGAGAGCATTTAGAGAACTCGAAAATTTTGGGCAAACCAAAGAAGACACGAACAACCCTGAGATTGTCATGGCTGAACCATCCGCTTTACCGGAGACCAGTGATTTTGACCGGTATTAAACACTGAGGCAGTAGGGTGCGCCGCCTCAAGCTAAGGGTGCAATGTTAATTAGATATTACGAGATACCGCATCCGATCATTATTCATACTCCAGATTCCACGGGAAAAAGCTTAGAAGGGAATCTTCTAAGCTTTTTTATCATAAATACTCCTTCAAAACATGCTTAAGCATTTTCTGGCGTGATATGCTCAATGCATAACGAGTTAAGTTAGTATTATATAGGACGCGACACGCACTCAGGCGCGCTCATAAGTCTTGACGAAGTCTCAACGTATGAACGCTGCTGAAGCACAGCACCCCACCGAGCAAACGACAGGCCCCTAGGAATCTGCCGTTGTCGAAATTGCCCCACGGCAACCGCTTTATACGCCGGACGAACAAGCCTGGGTGATGGCGCCCTTTATTGGATGGATCCTCAGGGTGTTTCCTTCTATGGGAAACGAACATTGATTTGTCCTGCGTTGGTTGTTGTGTGGCCCATTCGCGCTATAGGCGGCCCCGTGGGGTCACTCTGTCCCAGGACGCCGCCCCGAACTTGAGGGAGGAGATTCCCGTGAAATCCCTAAGTCTGGGACTGGGCGCGAACAGGGCCTCCCTGTCCGGCCCCAAACCGAAACAATACAGGATTTGCCAACACGCCAAGGTCGTTGCAAAACGGCTTCGCCGTGCGGGCTTTGGCGTCAAGAAGTGGTCCAGGATTCCCTCGGCAGTTGCCCGGCAAATGAAAGGCAAAGGCGACGGGCGTATCGCCGAAATCTTTGTGGCTGCCCGCGCCCTGTGCGGCCCGTTGCAGTTGGTTGCGGGCACTGCCGGGGGCGCGTATAGGTGCTGGTATGAAATTCGTGGGCGTGGACGGATGCAAGGCCGGATGGTGCGCGGCCTGGGTGGAGGACGACCGGTGGGGCGTGGGTGTCTATCCCCTGTTCGCCGACCTGTGGGCCGAACACCGGGACGCGCGAAGCGTGCTCGTGGACATCCCCATAGGTCTGGCTGACGACGCGAACCGCACGGCGGAAAAACTGCTCCGGGAACGGCTCGGTCCGAGAAGGAACAGTGTGTTCAATACGCCCGCCCGCGAGGCGCTCCATGCCAGGTCCAAAGCAGCGGCAAAGGCCATCAATCGGAAAGCATCCGGTAAGTCTCTATCCGAGCAATCTTTAGGTATTATGAAAAAGATTGCCGAAGTCGATTCATTTTTGACCGCCCATCCAGAGGCTGTGGAAAAGATGTTCGAATCACACCCGGAGCTGTGCTTCGCCATGGCGGCCGGACACCCCCTGGCCTACCCCAAGCGGGACGTGCCGGGCGTGGTGGAGCGGTATGAAATCCTGCAGCGGTTCGTGCCGGACGTGCGCGGGCTGCTGGATCGAGTGCGGGAGTACCATTCCGCCTCGAAGGTGGCCGGGGACGACGTATTCGACGCCCTGATGCTGGCCGTGAGCGGACGGCAGGGCGCGGGACGGCTGCACTCCCTGCCCGAGCCGGTGGAGCGGGACGCCAACGGTCTGCCCATGGCCGTTTGGTATGCTGAATTCGACAAACAATGAGGTTTTCATGATCGAGAACGGAGTACGAAGCGCGTGGACCCGGGCCCTGTGGCTGTGCCTGCCCGGCCTGCTTCTGACCTTGGGGGCTTGCGCCAGGAATGCGCCCGGCATGCGGGCCGACGCGGTCGGAACCCCCTCCCTGTCCGTGACCTTTTTGCCGCAAAAGGGCGACTTCATCTCCGCCTACGGCGCGCCGCTCTCCCTGAACGACGTGAAGGGCCTGGCGCAGGGCTACGACTACATTCTCATCGGCGAAGGGCACCGCAATCCGGTGGATCACGAGGTGCAACAGCAACTGCTCGATACCTTATCGAATAATGGTGACGGCCTGTCCCTGGGGCTGGAAATGGTCGGCGTGGACCGGCAGCAGGAGCTGGATGATTTTTGCAAGGGCCAGGTGTCCCTGGAGGCATTGCCCGGAGAGTTGGATTGGGCCAAGAACTGGGGATACGACTTCGGCCTGTTCCGCGGTCTCTTCGCCATTGCCGAGCGCAACGGCGTGCCCGTGGCCGGACTGAACGTGCCGTCCGGGGTGGTCCGCACGATTACCAAGGAAGGGTTGGACGGATTGAGCGACGCGGACCGGGCGTGGTTGCCGAAAGAGATCGTCCCCCCGGCCACGGACCAACGCGCCTTCCTCGACTCGGTCATGGCCATGCACAAGGGCAAAGATCCCAAGGACACAAAGGAGCGCGAACGGTTCTACCTGGTCCAGTCCATCTGGGACTCCAAGATGGCCGAGGAGGCCGTCAGGCTGCGCAAGCAGTATGACTGGCCCGTACTGGTGGTGGCCGGGGCCGGACACGTGGAGTACGGTTGGGGCATCGCCAAGCGCATCCGCTGGTTCGACCCGGCGGCGCGCATCCTGACCATCATGCCGTGGCGCGGCGGGGAGTTCGACTCCGAGGCAGGGGACCTGTTCTTCTATGCGCCGGATACCTACCGTTCGCGCATGGGCATGATCCTGTCCGCCCAGGCCGACGGCATTCTGGTGGAATCCGTGTCGCGAGGTTCGCGCGCGGACCGGGCCGGTCTGCGGCCGGGCGATCTGCTCCTCGAAGCCTGCGCCATCCCGCTGCACGGACTATTCAGCCTGCACATGGCCGGGACCAAAGCGCACGACGCGGACGAGCCGCTGGTCTTCACGGTCCGGCGCGACGGCGCAATCTTCAGCGTGGACATGGGCAGGCTCGGCACGAAGCGGAGCAAGGCCAAGGCCGCGCCCAAGGACGATCCTGCGTCCCAAGGTGCCCCCTAGACGCTCTCGCGCCCTGGACCGCACGGGTCGCACGGGTCAGCCGCGTCTCGAAAATCCACAGGGCCACCCGACGCCTCTCGCCGTCATCCGCGTCCGGGTGCCCGATGGCGCGAAAAAATCACGGGATGAGACAAAACGAATGCCTTCTTCAAGAAATTTGATCTTTGTAAACGGCCCCATGGGGGTTGGCAAATCCGCAACTTGCCAACGGCTTTTGGACATTCTTCAACCGGCGGCATACCTGGACGGGGACTGGTGCTGGATGATGAAACCGTGGTCGGCCACCCCGCGAAACATCGCAATGGTGCGGGCAAACATCATCTTCGTCTTGCGCCAGTATCTCGCAAACCCGGAGATCGGAAACATTATTCTGGGGTGGGTGATGCACCAATCCGATATAATCACCGGACTGCTCGATGCCTTGCCGTTAGCTGACGTTCAAGTGCATGTATTCTCGCTGGTTTGCACGCCCGAAGCACTCAAGCGGCGCATTATGATGGATGTTGCCAACGGGACGAGAAGTGAAGATGTCATCCCTCGCAGCCTGGAGCGCCTCCCATTGTATGCCTCCATGCCGTGGCCGAAAATCGATGTCTCGGAGATCAATGCGGAAGAGGCTGCCTGCCGCATCGCAAATCGAATACGCACCGTCGGCACCGCCGTCCCCCCGAAGACGGAGGTCCGCTAGATGCGCCGCCTCAGCCTGATTCTCCTCTGTGTGCTTCTCCTGGCCGTTCCGGTCCCGGCCGCCGCCGACGACCTCACCGGGCTGTTTCCCGCGTCCGTGGGGCCGCTTGAGCGCGTGCGGCTCGTCACCGGAGCCGAGGCTCATGCCGAGGTGGACCGGCTGCACGGCAAATCCCTCCCGGCCGAGGCCAGCGCCATCGCCCGCTACGCGGAGGAGGGCGGACGGCCCGCCGAGGCGTGGGTGTCGCGCGTCTCGTCCGGAATGGAGGCGCGCCGTCAGACCGGACTCATGGTTCACAAGATGTTCGAAAATCCCCAATCGCCTTTCGGCCGCCCGTCGCGGAGGGACTACCGGGGAATGGCCGTGTACCGCTTCACCGGCATGGGCCAAGTGCACCTGATCTGGTGCTCGGACGATCTGGTCTGGTGGGTCAGCGCGAACCCTGCCCTGGAAAGCGCATTCCTCGACGCCCTGTGCCGCTGACCGGTCGATCAAGTACGTCGTTTTCGGCGCAACCGGGAGAAAAAATGCTCATTATTCCCGGCTGCGCCGCTCTTTTCCAGAATTAATCCAGACTTTATCTAGAATGGGGCAGACTCCGTTGCCGCACCCCGTCGCCGCCGTTTTGCCGCGCGCTTGCGGTCCTTTCGCTCCCTGCGCCGAGCGACCAGGTCCCAGAGCAAAGGCATGACCAGTAGCGTCATGCCCGTGGCCACGCACAGGCCGGTGACAAAGGTCGTGGCCATGGTCCCCCAGACCACGGAGTAGTAGGGGATGCCGAGCGCCATGGGCAGCAGGCCCAGGGTGGTGGTCAGGGTGGTCAGCAGGATGGGCCGCAGCCGCACGCGCACGGCCTCGCGGATGGCTTCCATGCGCCCGTAGCCCTTGGCGTAAAGGCGGTTGATGAAGTCGAGCAGCACCAGGGAGTCGTTGACCACAACCCCGGCCACGCCCACGGTGGCGATGAAGCTGTTCACCGTGAACAGGGAGCGGGTCAGGAAGGTGCCGAAAACCACGCCGATCAGAGCGAACGCCACGGCGGACAGGATGATGGCGGGCTGGACATAGGATTGGAACTGGCAGGCAAGGATGGTGTACATGACCAGCAGGGCGATGCAGAAGGCGTACATGAGCGAGGTGAAGGACCGTCCCGTGGACTCGTATTCCCCGGCGAAGCTCAGGGTCGCACCGGGATAGTCGTCCTGGATGGTCCGGTAGTAGGCCCGCACGTCGTGAACCACGCTGGGCGCGCTGACCGGCGCGCCCTCGCGGATGTTGGCGGTCAGGGTCACGGCCCGTTGGCCCTGGAAGCGGTTGAGCTGACCGGGCTCGCGGTAGGTGCGCACCTCGGCCAGATCGCCCACGCGCACCGGGCCGGTGTCGTTCTGCAGGATGGGGATATCCAGTGCATCCTCGGGCCTGGCCATGAACCGCTTGTCGATCTTCATGCGCAGGTCCACATCCTCGTCGGCGGTCCTGAACTTGCCCACGAACCGGCCGTCCAGGATTCCGCCCGCCAGGGCGATCACCTGGGCCGGGGTCAACCCGTACTCGGCCACCAGGCTCGGGACGGGCATGAACCGGAAGACCCGGTTGTCCGTGCCCGTGTCCGTGGCCAGGTCCTCCAGGTGCGGCGCCAGCCGTTTGTTGTTGTGGATCCAATCGAAAATCCGATTCTTGAGGGCCATGACCGCATCCTGGTCCGGCCCGAGCACACGGATGTTGACATCCTTGCCCGCAGGCGGGCCGCCCTGTTCGGGCCAGACGCGCAGCCGCCACCCGTTCACGGCCAGGGATTCGAGCCTGCCGCGGACCACGTCCAGCAACCGTTGCGGGTCGTTATCCGGGTTGTCCACGAAGGCCTGTTCGCCCTGGCGGGGCAACTCCACGATGACGATGGCCCGGTTGGGACCGAAAATATTCTCGTAGTCCTCGTTGATGTCCATGCCGCCCAGGCCGGAGCAGGACTTGGTGGTCCCGGGGCCCAGGGCCATGAGGGCCCGGGACACCTCCTTGGCCTTTGCGGAGGCGGTGTAGACGTCCGTGCCCACGGGACCTTCCATGGATACGTAGTAGAGGGTGTATTCGTCCGGGAAGAACTTGATGCGCAGCAGGGGCATGACCCCGGTGACCGAGACCCCAAGCATGAACAGGGACAGGAGAAAGGCGGTGGCGACCAGGGCCAGGGTCTTCCAGCGGTGCCGCAGCGTCCGCTGCAAAAGCCCGTCGGTGACCTTTTTCAACCAGTACATGAACTTCGGATCGCGGGCCTGAAGCTGGTCGGCGGCCTGCTCCCCGAGCTTGTCCGCACCGGGCCAGTCCAGGAAGTGCAGGGGCAGGATGGCCAGGCATTCGACCAGCGAGGCAATGATGGCGAAGGACACGGCCTTGGGGACCAGGGCGAAGAACTCGCCGGTGGACCCGGTCATGATCAGCATGGGCATGAACGCGGCCACGGTGGTGGAGGTGGCCGCCACCACGGGCAGGAAGACCTCGCTCGCGCCCTCCACCACGGCCTCCTTGAGCCCCTTGCCGTCCTGCGCGTGGCGATAGATGTTCTCGACCACCACAATGGCGTCGTCCACGATGATGCCGCTGACCAGGACAAAGGAAAACAGGGTGATCTCGTTGATGGAATTGCCGGTGATCCACATGATGATCATGGTCACCAGAAAGGAGAAGGGTACGCCAACGGTGGTCAGCATGGCGTTGCGGAAACCCATGACCAGCCAGATGCAGCCGCAGACCAGGGCGATGCCGACCAGCAGGTTGGAGCCGAGCGTGTTGATGTTCTCGCGGATGGGGACGCGCTGATCCTGGGTGACGACCGCGCGGACGCCCTCCTTGTCGAGCACGGGCTTGTACTCGGCCAAGACTTTTTCCACGGCCGCCCCGATGTCCAGGGAGTTGCCCTCGGGCGATTTGAGGACCTTGACCGAGACCGCGTCCCGGCCGTTGACGGACGAAACCACGAACGGGTCGCGGTAGTCCATGCCCGCCGAACTCAGCACGTCGCCCACGGTGACGAAGGAGCCGTCCAGGTCGCGCCGGACGATGGTCCGGGCCACCTCGTCCCGGGAGCGGAACCTCTGGTCCGCCACGATGACATATTCCCCGGATTC
This sequence comes from Desulfovibrio sp. Huiquan2017, assembly GCF_017351175.1. Lineage (NCBI taxonomy): Bacteria > Pseudomonadati > Thermodesulfobacteriota > Desulfovibrionia > Desulfovibrionales > Desulfovibrionaceae > Desulfovibrio > Desulfovibrio sp. Huiquan2017. The sequence continues at coordinate 22,594 of NZ_JAFMPN010000015.1, forward strand.
ACTGATGAAATCGCCTGCCGGAACCGATACGTTGGCACCCTGGAGAGCCTGTCCCACCTGATCGAAGGTCACCCCCAGGCGCATCATCTTGACCGGGTCCAGGGCCACGTGGAATTCGCGGGTGTATTCGCCGCTGATCTGGACCTCCTTGACGCCCGGAATGGCTTGCAACGGCAGCTTCAGCTCGTCGGCCATAAGGCTGAGCGCCCGGTTGGAGCGCTCTCCCAGGAGGTTCACGGACAGGACCGGCAGCCACTCGGACACGCGGATAACCGTGAAATTCGGCGGGTCCATGTCGTCGGGCAGGTCGTTTTGTATGGACAACACCTTGAAGCGCAGTTCGTCATACAGTTTGTCGTAGTTGGTGTCGTCCAGGAACTTGACCATGATGGAGCAGCGCTGCCGGAAGGAACGGGAGCGGATGAACTCCACGTTTTCCAGGTCTTCCAACGCGTCCTCGATCTTGCGCGTGACCAGGGTCTCCACCTCGTCCGGGCTGGCCCCGGGCAGGAAGGCCGAGATAACCACCTTGCCCATGCGCACGTCCGGATAGCGTTCCACGGGCAGGTCCAGAACGCAGAATACGCCGACCACCATGAGCAGGACGAACATGAGGTTGACGAAGACCTTCTGACCCAGGGTGAACCGGATGAGGGCCCGGGCGGGCGTATCCTTCTCGTGCATGGCTCGTCTCGCGGCGGTTAGGGGTGGAGCAGGAAGACGTCGCCGGGATGCACGTCCGGCCCGGACACGCGGCGCAGCCCGTCGCCCGCCGAGCCGAGCAGGACCACCCGCACCCGATCGCCCCCGGGGGGCACCAGGAAGTATTCCTCATAGGCCTTGACCAGGGCGGACTCGGGCACGACCACGGCCCCGCCGGGATCGGGCAGGACCAGGCCCAGTTCGGTGCGGACGCCGCCCCGGAACTCGAAATCACCCTCGACGATCTCCAGGTCCACGTTGATCTTGCGCGTGGCCGGATCGAAACCCGGTGAAACGCGGGCCACGCGGGCCGCCACCGTGCCGCCCAGATCGGTCAGGCGCAGGACGACCGTGTTCCCCAAGGCCTTGAGGGCGCGGTATTCCTCGCTGGTCAAGGCGAAGGGCACGAGCAGGATGTCGTAACGCCCGAGTTCGGCCACGGTCTCGCCCTTGGTCACCCATTCGCCGGGCTCGATGTCCCGGGCGATGACCTTCCAGCCGGGAGGGCCCACCAGAGAAAAGCGCTTGAGCCGTTCGAGCAGGACTTGCTCCTCCACCTGCTTGGCGCGCAGTTGCTGCAGGGCGGCCTGATGGGCGCGGACGTTGGCGTCCAGGGTGGACTGGGGCGCGGTGTCGGTCTTGACCAACGCCTTGTAGCGGTCCATCTCCTTGCGGTTATAGTCCAGGTCGCTCTTGAGCCGTTCCTGGTCCGCGCGATTGGCGGCCAGGTCCAGCCTGATGAAGGTCGTATCCAGCTCCGCGAACAGGCCGGTCCGGCCGAGCGCATCGCCCACGTCGGCCTGAACCTTGACCACCCGGCCGGACTCCTCGGCCACCAGGCTCATGGCGCTGCGGGCGCGGGTGAATCCGGTCAGGGAGGACCGCCGGTCCGCGGACCGGGCGGTGAATGTCTCGCCGTGCGCGGGCTTGTCCGGGACCGGGGTTGGCACCTCGGCCCGGGCGGTCTCGGCCAGGGCGCTGCCCGGCACCATCGTCCCGCCTTCGTCCGCATGACCGAGCCGATCATCGCCGCAGGCCGTCAAGGCCAGGGCCAGCAGCAGGGCCGTGAATGTCGCGCAAATCCATTTCATGCTCTTTCGCCTTCTATCGCGGCTGCGATTTTCCCGGCCCGGCCCCCGGACGCAGGCTGAATTCGATAATTTCGGCCACCAGCCGGTCAATGTCGGCGCCTTGGCTCAGGGCCGCCACCTGGCCTGTGGCCATGAGATGGACCAGCCCGTGAAGCTGGGACCAGAGGCCGAAGACCAGGGCGGTCACGTCCACCTCGCCGAACCGGCCCGTGTCCACGCATTCGGCCACCGTCGCCCGGAAGTTCCGGAAGGACCGGATGGAACTGGCCGCCCATTCCCCCTGCATGTCCACCTGACCGCAATCGAAGCTGAACATGAGCTGGTAACGGTCCGGCTCCGCAAGGGCGAAGCGGATGTACTTGGTCATGCCCGTGCGCAATCGCTCCAGGGGATCGGGACAGGCCTGCCGGGACGCCTCCTGCTGGGCCACGAGGCGGACGAATCCCTCCTCGCGCAGCACGGATAAGATCTCCCGCTTATTCTTGAAATAGCGATACAATGCGGCCGGGCTGTACTCGATTCTGGAAGCGATCCGGCGCATGGACACGTTGTCGAATCCCTCGCGCAAGAAAAGCTGCTTGGCTGCATCCAGGATGCGCCGCCGCATGGCTTCCCGGTCCCGCTCCCGTCGTTTTCTGGTGCTCATGCCCGCCCCTAGCAAATGGTGTTTACTTTGTAAACACCGTTCATGTGACAATAGGGCCCGCCGGATCTAGCCGCCGTCCCGGCCCAAGACCGATCGCATGGCCGCATGGACCACAAGGTGGTGGAAAGGCCGGATGAGATTGAAATACACGGCGCCGGCCCGGTTGTGATAATGGACTATGGTGACGACGTGGAACCGGTTGCGCCCGCCCGGAAGGGGTTCCGCGCAAACGGCCATGGCCGCTTCCAAGTGGGACTCCCGGCCCGTAGTGATCCAATGCGTCTCGCGGTCCGTGCGGACCACGGTGAATATACCGACACGCGCGCCGGGGGTGCACGGCAGGGTTTTGGCGGTCAACCGCGCCCGGTCCGGCACCGCGCGCCGACCCTGGCCCAACACCCGAAGCAACCCCACACGCATACGCCACAGGGCCTCCATCCAGGCAGGGCGATAGGAAAGGATGCCCGCAGCCAATTCCAGGACCGTGCCGCAACCGTCCATGGTATGCACGTCCACATGGTCCGCACCGTCCAAAAACCCGGCCAGGCCCGGCAGCCGTCCAAGTTCGCGCCGGTTCATGGCCGCCCCCCGGCGAGAACCCCGCCCAGGACCACGTCCACCAATTCCATGACCCCGGCCACCTGGCCGTCCACATCAAACCGGTCGTGATTCAGCCCGTCAATGAGGCCTGCCGCATACAGGGACCAGCAGACCCGTGCCACCCGGAGGCCGGACACGTCCCGGCGGACCTCGCCGGTCGTCTTGCGCGCCTCCACCTGCTCGGCCACCCGGCCGAGAATCTCCTGCATCAGTCCGTCGAAGCGCGCCTTCCATTCGCCGTCGGCGAACAGCGCCTCCTTGACCACGGAACGCAGGAACAGCGTGTTCTCGCCGTAGTAACCATACATTGTGCGGAGCATGTGCCGGAATTGTTCCCTGATGTCTCCGTCCCGGGGCGCGGTCTCGACAGCCCGACGGGATATCTCACTGATGTCCTCGAAAAACGCGGAGAAGAGCAGAGAAGTTTTGTCCTGAAAATGCAAGGCGATGGTGCCGACACCCACCCCGGCCGCCGAGGCCAGGCCGCGCATGGTCGCGCCCTCGAAGCCCTTTTCCGCGATAAGAGTCCGGGCCGCTTCTTGAATCCGCCGCCGCGTCTCGGCCTTGTGTCGCTCGCGCAACGATACGCTCGCCATCGTCCCTCCCCGGTCAAAATTGAACACGTTCATTCTCTGAACATGTTCATTAAAGCGTTCATGAGCGCGTCGTCAAGCGGGTGCGGAACAACAACCAAGTGCCCGCCGGATGCGGCCGCCAATTGGGATGGCGACCACGGCCAAGCACTGATTGATTGCAGGCTATATATCTTTCAACAACCCGATATCATTTAAAGACCAATCATGACTTAAGTACGTCGAGAATCTCGATGTTGGCGGCCTGCCAGGCGGGGTAGGCCCCGGCGAGCACGCCCAGCAGGCAGGACCCGGCCAGGGTGACGGCCAGGCTGGCGGGGTCTAGAATGATCGGAAGTCCGGCCAGGGTGCAACTCACCAAGACCAGGAGCACGGTCACGGCCACGCCCAATCCGCCGCCCACCGCCGCCATGAGTCCGGACTCGAACAGGAACTGGCGGACGATGTCCCGCCTGCGGCCCCCCACGGCCCTGCGCACGCCAATCTCCACCCGCCGGGAGCGGACCACCAGGATCATGATGGACAGAATGCCGAGCCCGCCCACGGCGAACGAAATGGTCGAGGTGATCCCGCCGAGCGTGGTCATCAGGTCCAGGGCCTGGCGTTGCAATTTGATGGCGTCGGCTGCGGACATGGAGCTGAAGTCGTCCTTTTCGCCCGGATCGATGCGATGCCGTTCGCGCATGACCGCGTTGACCGCGTCGTTGACCTGGGCCAGCCCGGCGTCCTTGTCCAGACGCAGATAGACCCCGGAAAGCCAGCGCTGATTGCTGGCCCGGCGCATGTAGGTGGTCAGCGGCATGAGCAGGATCTCGTCCTGGTCCGTGCCGGACACGTCGCGCCCCTTTTCCTCCATGACCCCGAGGACCCGGAAGCTGGCCCGAAACATATAGATTTTATGACCCACGGCCAGTTCGGGACGGCCGAACAGCCGCTGGGCGATCTTGCGCCCGAGCACGCAGACCTTGGCCCGGGCATCCATTTCATTCCATGTAAAGAAGCGGCCCGCATCCGGCCGGAAACTCCGGATGTCCTGATAATTGGGCCAGCAGCCCAGGATCTGGGCGTTGACCGCGTTGCCGTTGCCGCGCACGGCCATGGTCGAGGTGACGAAGGGTGTTCCGGCCAGGACCGAGGGCACGGAATCCATCAGCGCCTTGGCGTCGGCCAGGACGAAAGTGCGCGCATTGCCGTTGACGCGCATGGCCCCGCCCCTGGTGAAGCGGACCGAGCCGGCCAGGACCGCATACAGATTGGGCCCGAGTTTTTCCGTCTCGATCTCGGCCTGGCGGACCATGATCTTGGATACGTGCTGCACCCCGGTAAAGGCCAATGCGCCCAAAAATACCCCGAGCATGGCCAGCACGGCACGCAGCTTGTGGGCCGAGAGGGAGGAGACGGCGATGGTCAGGTTCAACGGCAGCATGCGACCCTCCGCTACTCGTACCGGTCCCGATTCCAGGCCGTGTTGCCGTTGAAGATGTGTTGCCACAGCCGTTCGAAGGCATGGCCGGTATTGCGTTCATCCCGAGGGTCGTCCTCTATGAGCCGCAGACAATAGGCGTAAAACGCCCGGGGCCGGGTGCGGATGCGCTCGCCGGTGACGCAGAAGTTGCCCGTGGGCGCGCGGCAGAGGATCTCGTCCGGCATGGGCACGCCGAACAGGCGCTCGAACAGCTCGCCCACCGGAATGTCCCGGCCCCAACCGGGCCAGCGCCCCTCGTTCTCGGGCTTGCGCAGGTCGTGGGGACGGCCCAGCCGGTCGCAGCGGAGCTTGAACCAGGCCAGCCCCTTGAAGGGCATGCCCCGATCCGCAACGTCCTCCAGGCTCTTCCGCAAGGTTTCCACCGAGGTCCGGCCGCGATCATCCAGGTGATCAAACGGGTCTCCCTGCAAGAAGACGTTCAGGGGTGCGAGGGTCTCGTACTCGTTGACGATGTGGGTGAAATAGGTATGGGCTTCGCGCCCGATGTTCGGCAATGGACGGGCCTCGGGGCCGAGGTCGCCGCCCTTGTCGTAGACCACGTGAGCGCATCCCAGGCCGGTGGCCCAGGACACATCCTCGCGATATCTGGCTATGATCACCCGGATGTCATCACGCACGATCACGCTCCCTGCGGCGGCTATTCCACCGCAACCTTCTCCAAGACCATGGCCCGGACATAGGTGGGCTGCTCGTCCGAGGACCGCCCGCCCGAGCCGTACCCCACGCCGAGCAGGGAGCCCAGGGGCAGGGAACCAAAGCTATCCGCAACAGTCCGCAAAATAGCCAGGCCCGTGGGGGTGGCCCGCTCCATGGAACAGTCGGAGCCGAAGGTGGTCAACCCCTTGGCAAGTTCCGCACAAGCCGGTGCGGGAACTGACATTTTACCATGAGCACAAGTCACGAAACCGGACCCAAGGTCCACGGGGCTGCAGACCACTTTTTCGGCCTCCAGGGCCTCCAGCAAAAGCATGGAACCGCAAATATCAGCAAGAGTATCCACAGCGCCTATCTCATGGAAGTGAACCTGCTCCAGATCCACGCCGTGGACCTTGGCCTCGGCCTGCCCGAGCAGCCGCAAGGCCTCGACCGAGCGCGCCCCGGCCCGGCCAGCCAGCCCGCTCGCCTCGATGATCCGACAGAGGTCGGTGTAGTGGCGCAGGGGCTGTTCCCGGGTTTGGAGTACATCCACATGCATGGTCCGGATGCCCGCGATGCGTTTTTCCGTCCACCGGAGCCCGAAGCCGTCCAGTCCGAGCCGGGCCAGCTCCCGTTCCAGAAAATCAAATCCGCTGCCGGGGCCGCGCCATTCCTCCAGGGCCTGGCTCAGGGCCGAGAGGAGCATATCCCCGCTCACGCCCGTGGAGCAATCAAGATAAATAGTGTTCATAAGTCCTTATGGATTTCGTTCGCCGATGGCCAACACGTTGATCTTGTGGGCGAGATAGCCCGCGCCGAAGCCGTTGTCGATGTTGAGCACCCCGATGCCCGGCGCGCAGGAATTCATCATGGTCAGCAGGGCGGCCAGTCCCTGAAAGCTCGCCCCGTAGCCCACACTGGTAGGCACGGCGAGGATGGGAGGCATGGCCATGCCCCCGATGACCGAGGGCAGCGCCCCCTCCATGCCCGCCACGGCGATGATGACCGAAGCCTTGTTAAGCTCGTCCATGACCGAAAAAAGCCTGTGGATGCCCGCCACCCCGCAATCGAAGTGCCGGTCCACCCGGCTGCCCAGGAACTCGGCCGTGCCCGCTGCCTCCTCGGCCACGGACAGGTCGGACGTGCCCGCCGAGACGACCACCACCTTGCCAGCCGGAGCTGCCGGGGCCTCCCCGACGGACAGCAGCCCGGACACCGGGTCGAAGCGGGCATCCGCCACCGCACGAACGGCTTCGAAGTGGGCCTGATCGGCCTTGGTCCCGAGGGCTCTTCCGTTGTGGCGGTTAAGGTGATCAAAGATCGAAGCCACCTGATCGGGCGTCTTGCCCGCGCAATAAACCACTTCGGGTCCGCCGGTGCGCAATTGGCGAAACTGGTCAATCTTGGCGCAGCCGGTCTCAATGAAGGATTGCCTGAGCAATTCCTTCTTCAACGCGTCCCGCGAAATCTGTCCGGCCTCAAAATCGTCGAGCAGGCGGTCCAGACTCATTCCCTCCACTCCTTGAAGGTGCATGATTCCAGCCCGATCCTGTGCGCCAACGCCACGACTTTATCACGATTTTCCATTATTATTTCTGCATATTGTGGAATATACTCCACGGTTGCCATCAGATTATCGGACCGCGCCCGCACGGTCTCCACGCCGATGGCATGGAGGTAGGATTCCAAAGCGTTCACCCGGCCGAGCCCGTCGGCGGTCAAGGCCGTGCCCATGGGGATTCGGGTGGCCAGGCAGCTTTCGGACGGCGCATCCCAGTTGGGCAACTCCGCCTCGCGCGCCAGTCCCCGGATCTCGGCCTTGCCGAGCCCGGCCGCCAGCAGGACCGAATAGACGTTGAACTCAGCCACGGCCTTGAGCCCGGGACGCTTCGGATCGTCGTCCGCGTTGGTCCCGTCCAGAAGCAGGCAGTCAGCCCCGAAGGCATCCCGTATGGTCCGGAAAACAAGACATTTGCAATGGTAGCACCGGTCGGCTCGATTGTGTTGAACCCCGGGAACGGCCAGGGCCGAGACTTGGATGACGCGGTGCTCGATGCCGATGTGCGCGGCCACCCACTCGGCGCGCCGCAGGTCCCGCTCCGGGGTCAATTCGCTGACCACGGTGCAGGCCACGGCCCGGTCCCCGAGGGCGAGATGCGCTGCGGCGGCCGCAAGGCCGCTGTCCACGCCGCCGGACAGGGCCACGACCGCGCAGCCGACGTCGCCAGCGCGAGCGGCAACGAGGGAAGCGAGATGTTCAAGGCTCATACTGGAAGATAGCCCACACGACAGCCCGGTTCAACTCATTTCAGGCTTTCGCGGCCCAGGAGGTCTATGCGCCGCCAGGGCCCCTTGGTGAACCGGAACGCAAACGTGGCTGCCAAAATCACCACGTAGACGAGCAGGAACAGCCACGGTCCGTGGATGCTGACGATGCCCAGCCAGTTAATGATCATCAGGGGAATGACAAGGCAGACGATGGAGGAGGTGCCCATGACGAACATGATGAACCGGGTGTCGCCCGCGCCCTTGAGGCCCCCCATATAGATGATGGCCACGGCATCCAGTAGCGTGAACACCGCACTGTAGCGCATGAGCACTTCGCCCATCTTGAGGACCGCGTCGAAATTGACCCCGGCCGCGCCCCGGGCCCGGAACAGGTTCAGCAGAGGCTCCGGCAGGAGCCAGAAGACCACAGCCATGACCCCCATGTAGGCCAGGGCCAGATGCAGGACCGAATGGGTGCAGAAGGCCGCCCGGTCGGGGTTCCTGTCGCCCATGGCCTGGCCGGCCATGATGCTGGCCGCCACATGCAGGCCGATGGTCGGCAGGAAGGCCAGGTTGTAAATGGAGAAAACCGCGCTGGTGGCGGCCAGCTCCACCGGCCCGAACCGCCCGACGATGAAGACAAAAAAGGAGATGGCGAACATATCCAGGAAAAACTGGACCCCACCGGGCAGGCCGAAATGCAGGAACCGGGCAAAGAGGGCGCGATCGAACCGCCAGGCGGACCGGACCTTGAAAAGGACCTCGTTCTTGCGGGTGAAGATGAGCAGTATGTAGACGATCAGAGGCGCGATGAAACCGATGACCGTGGCCAGACCCGCTCCGGCGATGCCCATTTCCGGAAAGGGACCGATGCCGTTGATCAGACAGTAATCCAGCGGGATGTTGATGAAGATCGACCCCAGACTGATGAGCATGACCGGCTTGGTCAGGCCCCGTCCGGCAAAGAAGTTCGACAGGCACAGGCCCAACAGGCTGGGCAGGCTGCCCACGGTCAGGATCTGGAAATAGATGACTTCCAGCCGCCGAATGGACTCGGGGTGCCCCCCCAAACTGAACAAGGGCTCGGCCAAGAAAGCCAGGGAAGCGAGCAGCAACCCGGCGGGCACACAGAACCAGATGCCCACCCACAGGGCGCGGCCCACATCCGCGGGACGGCACGCGCCGGTATACTGGGCGATGAACACGTTGACGTATTCAGACACGCCCATGAAAAAGGACAGAAACAAAAAGGCCATGACATTGGCCGGCAACGACGCGCCCAAGGCCTCCAGAGAGTAGTTGCCCAGAAAAATGCGGTCCGTAAAGGTCATGACCGTGTTGGAGATCATACTGACGACCAGGGGCAACCCGATGACCAGGGCCTCCCGATACCCGCCTTGTGCGCGCCAACGCTTCATCAACTTCATTTTATTCCTCGATTATTACGGCCCGCCCCCCCGCAGGGCCTCGGACCGGCTTTGGCAACCTATACCGGCAGGGCGCGACGGTAAAGGAGAATCCATGCACGGTCCCGACTTGCGAGACGAAAGACAGCATGCTATCTAAAAATCGACATCAAGTTGCAATATCGGGGGAAGTTATGGACGAAAATGCGGAGTATCGGTTCTTCCCGGCCATATCCCGGTTTAACCGGCTGTATGCCAAGGCCTTGTCCAAGCGGCTCGATCCCCATGGGGTGCGGCCCGGCTATCTGGAAGTCTTGTTCCGCCTGTGGGAAGGGGACGGCATCACCCAGAAGGAGCTCCACGCCTGCCTCGACGTGGAACAGGCCACATTGTCCAACACGCTCAAGCGGATGGAGCGGGATGGCTTCCTGACCCGCGAGCGCAGCCGGAAAGACCGCAGGCGGTCCGTCATCCTGCTGACCGAAACCGGAGCGAGCCTGCGCAAGCTGGTCCCGGCGGCCATTGATGACCTGCAAGCCGTGGTCAACACCCGCCTGAGCGTCACCGACCGGCGCTACTTCCGGCGCATCCTCATGCAAATGAACGAACAGCTCGTTTCGGACTTGGACGACGCCACCCTGGTTCTCCTCGACGAGGTGGAGCCGGACGGCGACACCTTGATGCTCGTGGATGAAATCAAAAAATAGCCCGCCTCGACATCCGCAATCAACCACAAGCGATCCCAGGGCGTTTTTTCCCTGGGCCGCCAGGCCCTGCTCCGGGGTTTTCCCACCCATATCCGCACAATACAGCATACGTCCTCAAAGGATGCATCCAATAGCCGCACTTTTTCGCCACACAGCACACTTATTTTTAACATATTGTAATAATACGTTATTTAAATAAAGTCACGCTAACAGCTCGTTGACGGCAGTGTTTCGAACGTGCTAATTCAACCAAGCCGTACAGGAACGGGAAATGTCCAAATTGTGTTTTTTCCCCATTATTTTTTGCGGCGAAATCTGCTATGTGTTCCCTAATTAACAACAACATCCTGTAATCTTTCTTTATAGGGTTATGTCTAGAACAATTCTAGACAATATGGGACAACGTTGTACTTTGTTGACAATCTTTGACACCCTATGTCAAAAGACGAACATCATAGGTCGAATTGTGACATTATGGACAACTCAGATGCACCCAGGCCGCCGACTCTGCTTACCGTGCGGGAAGTTGCGGACTATTTACGGGTTCACCAGAGGACGGCCTACAGGCTGATCACCAGCGGCGAAATCAAGGCCATCAAGATCGGAAGCCAATGGCGCGTCCCCGAGCAAGCGTTGATGGAATTTTTAGAGAGTGGAATGAAGGCGGCGGCTCCTTCGCGCAAGCGGAAGGCCGGTCCGGATCAATTCAAACTCCCACTGGACTAAGGAGAGCGGCATGTCGAGAAGAACGGTTGGCGGTTATGACGGGAGCGACCCGATCCTGAACGTGACCCTGCCGAATGATTTCGGCGAGGACCTTGCGGTTACCGGCCAGCTTATTGGCGAAGAAATGTACTTTGACGACGGAACCGGTATGCTGACCATGGAAAAGCTGTACCGGGCCGAAGACGGAAAGCTTGCCTACGGCATCATCTCCGCCATCGGGCATGCCCGTGAACGCCGCGCCTACCGCGTCGAGGAGGGCGAGGAAAGCTGCATCGTCACCAACGGCAGCCTGAGCCTGGAATTCGGCTACGACCAACTCTTCGAGCTCCTAGCCGTGGCCCTGGAGTCCGAAAAGGAAGCCGCTGGCGCACAGGTCGGCGAACAAGTTCGCCGCAAACTCGCCGTCAACGAATAGTTTTCTCCGATACCGGAAGAAAAAAAGGGGCCTTGAGCCCTTTTTTTTTGCTTATATAGTTAGCTCCCTTTCCATAAGCGAAAAGCCGCGTAGTGGAAAAAAGATCGCGCCGCAGCGCAAAAACGGGAAGCAAGGGCGCGAGTCCTTGCCCGCCGGAGACGAAATCATTTTGATTTTCGCCGCGAAGCGGCTTTCAACGCCTGATTTTTCCAGGAAGTTAAGGAGATAGCTCTTTTTTTGGGCCTTACATGGTGGTTGTCGCCCTCCGCGCAACCAAAAGTCCACAGGACGCAAAACAGCCACCCGTCGGCAGGCCGAAGCCACTTCGGCCCCTTCAGGCCTTTTCCCGCTCTCCGCAGATACCGCGCACACGCCAACCTCTTTCCCTCTTCGTTTTTCCTCCCCGCGAACGGTACAAAAAAACCAAGAGGGAAAAGGAGATGGAGCAAAAGGCATCCAACCTCTACTTCAAAAAATCACGCTGGCCGGTGGCTTCCATGACGGAGGCCCACCAATCGGAACTGGTGTTGATGTGACGGCGTTTGGTGGCAACGAGGTCCAGGGGCAAGTGAACCATGCTTGATTTGAGGCGGGACACGACCATGCCGGTTTTGCCCGCCATGGCCGCATGCACGGCATTCTGGCCAAGAAATCCGCAATAGACCCGATCGCTCGCGTTGGCCGGGACAGATCGTATCAAGTAGCTGGGATCAATGAATTTGATGTTAACCTCGAAATTTTTGACCCGGGCATATTCCTCAAGCTCGGAGACGATACGGCCGCATATGTCACCGAGTTTCGGGTTGCCCGAGGGGTCCCGTTCGGGCTCGCCACCGAGCAGGTCCTGGCCCGCGCCCTCGGCACAGACGATGATGGAGTGTTTGCGCTCCTTGAGGCGCGTTTCCACGGCTTGCAGCAGCCCGCCTTCCCCGGTCAGGGCAAATGGCTGTTCCGGGACCAGGAGGAAGTTGACTTCCTGCATGGCCAGGGTGGCCTGGGCCGCGATGAAACCGGCTTCCCGGCCCATGAGCTTGACCAGCCCCACGCCCATGTCCATGCCGGTGGCCTCCACATGGGCGCACTGGATGACCTCGGCGGCCTTTTCCACGGCGGTGTCGAAGCCGAAGGAGCGGGTGATGAAGTTGATGTCGTTGTCGATGGTCTTGGGGATGCCGATGACGGCGATGTTCCGTTTGCGCAGGGAGATCTCGTTGACGATGGATTTGGCCGCGCGCATGGCTCCATCGCCACCGATGACGAACAGGACGTTGATGTTCAGCCGCTCCAGGGAATCGACGATCTCCACGGGGTCCTGGAGCCCACGCGACGAACCGAGGATGGTCCCGCCGAACTGATGTATGTGCGAGACCGCGTCCGGGGTAAGCTCCCGGATGTCGTAACCGTACTTGGGAATGAAGCCGCGCAGGCCGTTGGTGATGCCGAGCACGTGGCGCACGCCGTAATGATAGTGGGCCTCGTGCACGATGGCCCGGATGACGTCGTTGATGCCCGGGCAGATGCCGCCGCAGGTGACTATGGCGCAACGGGCCTTAGCGGCGTCGAAGTAGATGTGTTCGCGCGGCCCGGCCTTTTCGAAGTCCTTTTGCAGAACGTCGGCGTCCAATTCGGTCAATTCGCCGGAGGTGAGCATCAGGCTCGTCGGGCTTGATCCGTCCACGAACCGCGCCTTTCTGAGTGGCGATTTGATTTTGGCCTTGCCAAGAGTCGGAATTTCAGTAATGAAATCAAACTGTTTCATTGTACTACGCTCCGCTTTTCATCCGGAATTACGGCTGGTCATTCCGTCCAGAAGGTCACCTGGGGTTCCGGCAACTCGTTGATGGTTTCCAGGAGCTCGCCGGGAGTTGCCGTGGCCGCGCCCACTTGGGCCACGACCACGCCTGCCGCGTAGTTGGCCAGGGTGCAGGCGGTGAGCAGGTCCATGCCCGCGGCCAGGGCCAGGCCCGTGGTGGCGATGACCGTGTCGCCTGCGCCGGTGACATCGAAGACCTTGCGCGCGAATGTCGGGATATGTTTAATGGCGTCGTTCCCTTCGAACAAGGCCATGCCGTCGGGTCCGAGGGTAATGAGCAGATTGCGACAGTTGAGCCGCCTGAAGAGGGCACGGCCCGCCGCGATGATGGAGGCCTGGTCGGAAACCGGCAGGTTGGCGCCTTCGCTGGCTTCCTTGGTGTTGGGCGTAAGCAGGTCCACGCCACGGTAGAGGTCGTAATTCACGGTTTTGGGGTCCACCAGGATCAGCGGTGGAGTGGACCGGGCCTGGACCAGCGGCATGAAGCGATCCATGAATTCCTTGGAAATAAACCCCTTGCCGTAATCGGAAAGAATGATCACCGGAAAATCGGGCAGATTTTCCTGAAGAATGACGAAGAGGGTGTTCATTTCCTCCGGGGAAAGGGAGCCCACCCGTTCCTGGTCCACGCGCACGACCTGCTGGTTGTGCGCGATGATCCGGGTCTTGACCGTGGTGGGGCGGTCGCCGCCCTGGATAAGCCGAGTGCTCAGGCCCGCATGCTCGCACAGATTCTCCAGGATTTCGCCGTTGTGATCCGTGCCTACGGCCCCGATGAGCAGGGGTTTGCCGCCCAGGTCGGCGATGTTCCGGGCCACGTTGCCCGCTCCGCCCAAGAAAAAGGATTCGTCCTTTACCTGGACCACCGGCACGGGGGCTTCCGGCGATATGCGTTCCACGCCGCCCATGAGGTAGTGGTCCAGCATGAGATCGCCTATGATCATGACCTTGTGGCCCTTGAGAGCGCTGACGGCTTCCAAAATCATTTCATGTGACATGTTGTAAACAACCAATGTTTTTATGTTGTTGCTTCGGGTCTTATGCGAATAGCCATTACGCCCCACAGGCGTTCTTCAAAAGACGCAGCGCGGGATGGAGATCACACAAAATCATTTGACGCTCATGGAGGTCGCCCGGGACCGCATATTGGCGGGTCGCGTCCTTACGCAAACTCGCCGCCGAGCTTTTCCACAACGGACCGCAAATCGTCTTCAGCTACATAACGCACTGTCAACTTACCTTTTTCCGGAGAACCGGAGATTTTTACCGTAAGCCCCAACAAGTTGGAAAGCTCACCCTGGAGGGTTTCCAGCCTGGGGTCGAGTTGCCGGGGCTCGGATTTTGCGGAATGCGAGGAGGGCGCGGTCCCGATTTCATCCGCACCGGGCAGGCGGCCGTTCTGCTTGAAAAAGGAGGCTTGGGCCTCCGCCTGACGCACGGTCAGGCCGTTCTCTGCAATGCGCCGGTGCAATTCGGCCTGGGGAGTGGGGTCGCCCACGGCCATGATCGCCCGACCGTGCCCGGCGGACAAGACACTCTGTTGAATATCGAGGCGCACGCTTTCCGGCAGGTTAAGCAACCGCAGGGAGTTGGCCACGGCCGAACGGCTCTTGCCCACCTGACGGGCCAATTCTTCCTGGCTCAGGCCGAACTCCTGCTGAAGGCGTTGATAGCCGAGCGCCTCTTCCACGGCGTTCAGGTCTTCGCGTTGCAGGTTCTCGATGAGCGCGATGGCCAGGCTTTCCTGGTCGGTCATATCGCGAACCAGGGAAGGGATTTCCTCAAGCCCGGCTTTTTTCGAGGCGCGCAGCCGGCGCTCGCCGGCCACCAGTTCATACTTGCCGCCGCCGAGAGGGCGGACCAGCACAGGCTGGAGCACGCCGCGCGTCTCAATGGAGGCGGCCAGATCATTGAGCGCCTCCTCGGAGAACTCGCGCCGGGGCTGGTGCGGGTTGGGGGTGATGGCTCCAACCGGGATGAGGCGTACCTCGGCGGCGTCGGCCGTGACGTTCTCGTCCTCGCGCACGCCGCCCAGCAACGCGTCCAATCCCCGTCCCAGGCCCCTGTTCATCGATGTCATATATCACTCCTGTATCGCTTGGAATTCTATCCTTGCCCAAAAATGGTTCAATGCCTATAACGCCCCAATGAAACCAAATGGAGCGAACATGTCCGATATTCTCACCGAACTCTACGACAAGGACGGCAATCTTCTCGGTGCCCTGTTGACCGCCGAGGCCTGGGCCTCGGTCCGCGACCAGGTCATGGCCGCTCTCGGCGTGAGCCAGGCCCCCGAGATCGAGGAAAAACCAGAACCGTTGTCCGATTGGGAACTGCTGACCCAATATTGGGATTTCCCATATCCCGTGGACATGGACGTGGCCTGCGAGAACTGCGGCAACCAGACCGCGAACTGGTCCGAGGACGATCCGCGCCGGTTCCGTCTGACCAGCGCCAACCTTGCCGGACTGGTCGCTTTCCAATGCGCGAATTGCCGGGCGAAGGTGGTCAAAAAGCACTTCAAGGACAAGATCTCCACCGAATGCACGCCCTATCGCGAGGAGAAGATAACCACCAAGGAAGGGCGGTACTGATCACCGCCTGCTCGCACCCGCGCCGCCCGCTCATCACAGGGGCGGCGCTCCAGTCAAAGGACCTTCCCTACGCCCCGGCCGTGGCGCTGCGCTCCACTTCCTGAGCCAGCGCAAGATACGCCTCGGCGCCTCGCGACTTGATATCGTAATTGATCACCGGTTTACCAAAGCTCGGGGCCTCGGACAACCGAACGTTCCTCGGAATGATCGTCTCGAACAGGTGCTGGGGAAACGCCTTGCGCACCTCGTTCTTCACCTGCCAGGACAACCTGTTTCTCGAATCATACATGGTCAGGACCACGCCGAGGATATCGAGCCCCGGGTTGAGGCGTTTGCGCACCAACTCGTAGGTCATGAGCAACTGCGCAATACCCTCCAATGCGTAATACTCGCACTGCAACGGCACAAGCAACTCACTTGCCGCGCACAGGGCGTTGACCGTCAGCAGACCGAGGGAAGGGGGGCAGTCTATGAGAATAAAGTCGTATTCGGCATCCACTTGTTCAATGAGCTCGCGCAGGTAGAATTCGCGGCCGAACTTGTCCACCAATTCAATTTCCGCACCGACCAAATCTTGTGTCCCGGGCAGAATATCGAGGAAGGGCACACCCGTCTGACAGATGGCCTTGCCGATGTTCTTCGGTTCGAAAAGTACGCTGTAGACATTTTCGCGTTTGTCGCCCGGATAAAAACCAAGGCCGCTGGAAGCGTTTCCCTGAGGGTCACAGTCCACCAGCAGGACACGTTTTTCCATCACAGCCAGCGAGGCCGCCAGGTTGATGGCGGTGGTGGTCTTGCCCACACCGCCTTTTTGATTCGCAATCACGATTTTTCTCGCCACATGACCCTCGCTTTCGAGCTGCATTCGGTGCGTTCGAGACTCCGTCGCTTGTTTCACGTGAAACAATCAGTTGATGATCAGAGTTGTTTCACGTGAAACATCGTCCTCTTGTCGTTCCGATTGTCGTAGGATGAAAGAAAAACAAAGGCAAGAGGTGGAGTGAAAATTGAAGAAAAAAGACACAAAAAAGGGCGGCCAAGCCGCCCTGATGATCATGATGATCGAGTCCTATTTCCCGTAGTACTCGTGGTACCACTCGATGAAATTGCGGATTCCATCCTCGATGGAGGTGTCCGGTTTAAACCCGACATCCGCCTGAAGATCGGAAACATCCGCTTCGGTGGCCGGGACATCGCCCGCCTGCATGGGCATGTAGTTATAGATGGCTTTCTTGCCGACAACCTCTTCGATGACTTCGATGTAGCGCGACAACTCAACAACATTGTTGTTGCCGATGTTGTAGATCTGATACGGGACCGAACTGGTGCAGGGATCAGGATTGTCGCCGTCCCATTCGGGGTTGGGCCTGGCGGTGCGCTGCATAACCCGGAACACTCCCTCGACGATGTCGTCGATATAGGTAAAATCGCGACGCATCTTGCCATAGTTGAAGACGTTGATGGGCTTTTCCTCGATGATGTTTTTGGTGAACAGGAAAAGCGCCATGTCCGGACGGCCCCACGGACCATATACCGTAAAGAAGCGCAGGCCCGTGGTGGGCAGGTCATAGAGGTTGGAATAGGAGTGGGCCATCATCTCGTTGGACTTCTTGGTGGCCGCGTACAAGCTCATGGGATGATCAACCCCTTCGTGCGGGCTGAGCGGCATCTTGGTGTTCATGCCGTATACCGAAGAGCTGGAGGCGTAGACTAGGTGCTCCACTTTGTTATGGCGGCATCCCTCAAGAACATTGAGAAAACCAACCACATTGGAGTCGATGTAGGATTTTGGATTTTCGATGGAGTACCGGACGCCCGCCTGGGCCGCGAGATTGACCACATGCGTAAACTGTTCCGCCTTGAACAGATCGCTCATGGGCTGATCATCCTGAAGATTGATGTTCACGTGCCTAAAGAGCGAGGACTGCTCCAAGACCTTGAGGCGGTTCTTCTTCAGATTGACGTCATAATAGTCGTTCAGGTTGTCCAGGCCGACGACTTCGTGGCCCGCTTCGGTCAGCCGCTTGGAAAGGTGAAAGCCGATAAAGCCGGCGGCTCCGGTGACAAGTGTTTTCATATGCATGATCCTTATGCCAGTTGATGGTCAGGTGATTGTCGCGTGATGCGCGGCTGTCGGGGCAGTGTGCGCCGCCCCAAGCTCATACTCCATTCCCTACCCCAAGGGCAAGCGGCCAAAATTCGCTTTTCGATCCAGCCGGGCAGCGATTCCCCTCGAATCGGGCGATTCGCACGAATTTCACACAGCAACGCCCGCAAACCCTTGGGGGACGGGGCTTTGCGGGCCATCCGCCAAATTTGCCCGGACAGCGCATTTTGCGAAAAAAACGGATACACCCCCGCCGGAAACCTAAAAATGCGATAAAATGAAAATATGCGCGAAATTCAGCGAAAAGGCGGAAAAGCCAGGCATCGGACAGGCCGTGCGGCCACAACCCGCTACAAACGGAGACCGGCGATGGCTTCCGCGGCCAATTGTTGCTCATGGGGAAGCATTTCCACCAGACGAGCCAAAGGCGGCAGTTTGTGGACGATGACGTTTTCCAGCAAGTGCGTAACCTTCTGGATTTCGGCGTCGGGCAGGATAACCCGCAACGCCTCATCGCCGAAGCAGATGATGTATGGAGTGCGCCACAGCTCCCAACCCCGCCAGAACATGGCGGTGTCCGGCTGGAGAGCTCCGTCGGCCAGGCAGGCCACCGGCCAGAAGTTGATGGTCCCGGCGGGCCACTTCAGATGCGCCTGGAGATTTTTGAGCACGCCGCGCCGCCTCGGGTCGGACTGGCCGGCCAGATCCAGGCCGAGCTCCATGTAGGTCATGACCACCCGCGCTCCCGGTTTGGTGAAACGCAGAAAAGAGGACCACGGCGTAGGGAAATTCGGCTGCGGACGGCCTGCGGCCCGGTCGGCAGGGGAGGGGGCATCCTGAGGACGATCGGCTGTAGGCTGCCGCCGGGGACTGGTCAGCGGTTGTTGCGGCTGCGATTGCGGCGGATGCGGCAAAGCCTCGGCCCGGGCAGCAATAGGTTCGGGCCGAGTTTCCGCAGTCCGTCCGCCGGGGGCGTAGACGAACTCCAGCCCGGATTCAACCCAGGGGCGCAGGCTCTCGCGCAGGTTCAGTCGAGCAGAAGGTGATCCCATAATCTCCAGGCCACTTCGGTCTTGGGTAGTTGCGGCCACTGTTCGCGGCGGCCCTTGGCGTCCAGCACGAACATCTCGTTGGTGGTCACGCCAAAGCCACTGCCCGTCTTGGCGATGTCGTTGGCCGCGATAAGGTCGAGATGTTTGTTCGCGAGCTTGCGGGCGGCCTCTTCGCGCGGATTGCCGGTCTCGGCCGCGAAGCCGATGAGCTTCTGGCCATCGCGCTTGGTCTCGCCGAGGGTCTTGAGGATATCCGGATTGGTTTCGAATTCCACGGTAATCCCCGCGCCCGCCGAGGTTCCCTTCTTGAATTTGGTCTCGCCGAAGGGCACGGGCCGATAGTCGGCCACGGCCGCGGTCAGACAGCCCATGTCCATGTTCGGCCAAAGGTCGGTGCAGGCCGCGTACATCTGCCGCGCGGTGGTCACCGAGACCACGGCCATGTCGCAGGGGAAGCTCAGGCCGGTAGACCCGGCCACCACGGTCACGTCCGCGCCGCGCAGGTAGGCGGCCATGGCCACGCACGCGCCCATGGTCCCGCTGGAAGGGTTGGACCAGAAACGGACCGCGTCCCACGGCTCTCGGGTGGGTCCCAGTGTGACCAGGACCTTTTTGCCCGCCAGGTCCTGGGGAGCCAGGGCCTTGAGACAGGCCAGGAAAATGTCGTCCACCGGAGCCAGCCGTCCGGCACCGGTATCGCCGCAGGCCACGGAGCCGCACTCCGGGTCCACGCGGACGTACCCCAGCGCTTCGAGGGTATCCCAATTGCGTCGGGTGGCCGGTGCGGCCCACATGCGCGGATTCATGGCCGGAGCCACGATCTTCGGGCCGGGAAAGGCCAGGGCCTGACAGGAGAGCATGTCGTCGGCCAGGCCCATGGCGAGCTT
This sequence comes from Desulfovibrio sp. Huiquan2017, assembly GCF_017351175.1. Taxonomy (NCBI): domain Bacteria; kingdom Pseudomonadati; phylum Thermodesulfobacteriota; class Desulfovibrionia; order Desulfovibrionales; family Desulfovibrionaceae; genus Desulfovibrio; species Desulfovibrio sp. Huiquan2017. The sequence continues at coordinate 42,323 of NZ_JAFMPN010000015.1, forward strand.
GGCGATGATGTTGGCCGAGGCCGGGGCAATGACCATTACGTCGGCGGCCTGGCCCGGCTCCAGATGACCAAAGGCCGTATCCGCGTCCGGGTTCTCGGCGAACATGTCCGTATACACCGGGGACGCGCCGAGCGCCTGGAAGGACAGGGGGGTCACGAATTGCCGGGCGGCCTCGGTCAGCGTGGCCGAAACCATGCAATCCGCCCGTTGCAGGGCGCGGACCAGATCAATGACCTTGAACGCGGCGATGGAGCCGGTCACGCCCAAGTGGACGCGTTTGCCCATGAATCCGGCAAAACCGTAGTGAGGCTGCATGCTATTTTCTCTTCACGCCGGCGTCCTTGACCTCCACGGCGAAAATGGTCGTGGTGGCCGAGGCGAAGGTATCGTCGATTTCGATGACGCAACTCTTGTTGTACTTCTCGAAAGTCAGGAACTGGACCGAGCTGGCCTTGTTGTTGGAGACGAGGGTCCAGTTGTCCTTGGTCATGTTGTTGATGAAGTACTGGACCAATTCGGGAATCTCCACGCGGCCCTTGAATTTCATGATCGAGGCGCGGAACTTGGTGTTGTCCAGCTTGTAGGAGCCGTCATTGATATAATCAATCTCCTTGGGGATCATGATGTCGTCGAAGTCCAGGTAATAGTCCGGAGCCTGATGCTCGGCAGCGGCTTGCGGTTCGGCCCCCTGCGAGGAAGAGCCGGTTCTGGCGGTGCAGGCGGCCATTACGCCGACAATGAGCAACGGCAAAAGCAATTTGATGAAAGAACGCATGGTATATCCTCCCTCGCGTATAGGCAGTGATGTCGTTTTGTCTCGTGATCAGGACGCGACTTCCTTGAGCCGGTCGATCTTGTCCTGAAGGTACCGTTCCATGTCCCGCCGATCCTTGCGCAACCGGACGAGCTCGCTTTCCAATATCTGCAGCTTGGCCTTGATGTCGGAGGTGTCGAAGGTCAGCTTCAGGGCCATCTCTTCGATTTCGGCATCCTTTTCCTCCAGCGCCCTGGTCTGCTCCAGAAGCCCCTCGGGCAGGGCCGCCTGTCCCGCAGGCAACTGCTTGATGCGCTTCTGGCTGCGGGCCAAAAGCACGAAGGCGGTCTTGAGCTTGTGGATGTCGTCCTGTTGCCGCTCAATGACCGACTTCTGGTCCGCGATGACCTCCATGCAGGAAGTCACCCGGGAGAGCACGTCGTTGAAGGTGGACGCCAGATCGGCGAACCCGTCGGCAGGCCCGTAGCCGGAGTTGGCCGGGGTGTGCTCAACCTCTATGGTCCGGGGAAACTCGCTGCGCAGACGGTCATCAATTTCATTGGTAACCAGTCCATCGCCGTAAAGCCGGGAAATGCGCTCGAAAATAACGGCGGATTCTTCCGGGTATTTCGTCACGCGGCCGACCTTCCGACCCCCGAGGAAGTCCTTGAACAGGGCGGCATACCGACGGGCGGTCGGCGCGGGGATACGGGTGCGTTTGGCTATCTCAGCCACGGAAAGCCAATTCATGTTTATGAAATACCATGAATCCGGCCAATATCAAGCCCCATGGGCCTATTGGGCATAGCTTTGCCTAGCTACCCGATATCATTGGAAAAGAAAAAGATTACGTAGAAATCCGAGATGTTGTACAACCGGATCCTACACAGAGACCGGACCTATTATTATGGAAATACCCGAAGATTACCGCCTGTCGAGCTACGACTACGACCTGCCCGAGGACCGTATCGCACAGGAACCGGCCGCCCGCCGGGATGGCTCCAAACTGCTGGTCCTGGACCGCGCAGACCATTCCCTGACCCCGGCCCGATTCACGGACCTTCTCGATTACCTGCCGGACGACTGTCTGCTGGTGGCCAACAACTCGCGCGTCATCCCGGCGCGCATCTTCGGCCGCAAGCCCACCGGCGGCCAAGTGGAGTTTTTGCTGCTCACGCCCCTGCCGCTTCTTGAGCCAAGCGAGGAGGGCGGGTGGCTGACCGCGCGGGCCGAAGGCCTGCTGCGCGCCTCCAAGGGCCCAAAGCCCGGCACGGTCGTGACCTTTGCCGACGACTTTTCCCTGACCGCCATGGAGAGGGGCGAGTTTGGCCGATGGAAGGTGGAACTGCGCTGGAAGGGCGACCTGACCGGCCTGTTCAACACGTTGGGTCATCTGCCCCTGCCGCCGTACATCAAGCGCCCGGACCGCGAGGAGGATCGCGAGCGCTACCAGACCACCTATGCGGACCGGTCCAAGACCGGCTCCGTGGCCGCGCCCACGGCCGGACTGCACTTCACCGCGGAGCTGCGCGAGCGGATCCGCGCCAAGGGCATCCAGTGGGCCGAGGTGACCCTTTACGTGGGGTACGGGACCTTCAGCCCGGTGCGCTGCCCCGATATCCGCGACCACCGCATGCACGCCGAATACATCGAGGTGAGCGCGGAGACCGCCGAAGCGGTCCGCCGAGCCAAGGAGCAGGGGAGGCCGATCATCGCCGTGGGCACCACCAGCGCCCGAACCCTGGAAGGCATGGTCCGCGAAGCCGGGTCCATACGCCCGTTTCAAGGAGAAACGGATATCTTCATTTCCCCGGGCTATACATTCCGGGTTATCGACGGTATCCTGACCAACTTCCATTTGCCAGAATCGTCGCTCATCATTATGATCTCGGCTCTTGCTGGCAGAAAAACGATTCTGGATGCCTATGCGTTCGCCCTGGAAAACGACTTCCGTTTCTTCTCCTACGGGGATGCGATGCTCATCAGGTAGGCGCGGCAACCATCCACCACTACTAAACAGAACTGGAGTAGTACATGTCTCGAATCGAGGTCCGGGAAGATCGGTGCAAGGGGTGCTTGCTCTGTACCACCGTCTGTCCCGTTGACATCATCGTCCAGTCTGACCGGTTCAACGTCAGCGGCTACAAGGTTGCTGAGGTGCCCGAGGCCGACAAGGACAAATGTACCGGCTGCGCATCCTGCGCCCAGATCTGCCCGGACGTGGCGATCACTGTGTACAGGACCCCGAAAAAGAAAGAGGGGAAGTAGCATGACCAAGACCAGCGAACGCATTTTCGTCAAAGGAAACGAAGCCATCGCGCGCGGCGCCCTGGCCGCCAAGTGCAAATGTTTCTTCGGCTATCCGATCACCCCGCAAAACGACATTCCCGAATTCATGTCCTCGGAGATCATCAAGGCGGGCGGCGACTTCGTCCAGGCCGAATCCGAGGTGGCCGCGGCCAACATGCTCCTCGGGGCCGGAGCATCCGGCGTCCGGGCCATGACCTCCTCGTCCTCGCCCGGCATTGCGCTCAAGCAGGAGGCCATCTCCTATATGGCGGGTTCCGAAGTCCCGGCAGTCATCGTCAACATGACCCGGGGCGGGCCAGGTCTGGGCGACATCGGCCCGGCCCAGGGCGACTATTACCAGTCCACCCGGGGCGGCGGGCACGGCGACTACCGGCATTTCACCCTGGGACCCGGCACGGTCCAGGAGGCCTACGACCTGACCATCCGCGCCTTCGACATCGCCTTCAAATACCGCACCCCGGTGCTCATCCTCGGCGACGCCATCCTCGGCCAGATGAAGGAACCCATCGTCCCCTGGGAACCCACGGACGTCGATGAGGACGCAGGGCGCGACTGGGCCATCACCGGACGCACCGGCGGCCGCGAAAAGCGCCTCATCAAGTCCCTGTTCCTCGATGAAGGAGCGCTGGCAGAACAGAACAAACACCTCCAGGCCAAATATGATTCCTGGAAGGATCTGACCGAGGCCGAACAGTTCGAAACCGAGGATGCGGACCTCATCGTCTGCGCCTACGGTTCCATCGGACGCATCGCCAAATCCGCGGTACGCAAATTCCGCAAGGACGGCCACAAAGTCGGCCTGTTCCGGCCCATCACCCTGTACCCGTTCCCGTCCGACGAACTCAAAGCCCTTGCCGAGCAGGGCAAGCGGTTCCTGACCATCGAGCACAACCTGGGCCAGATGGTCGATGATGTGCGTCTGGCCATCCGGACCGTCGCCGACTCCGACTTCTATCCCATCTACCCCGGTAATCTGCCCACTCCGGACGAACTGGAGGAGCCGATCCTCAAATGCCTGGAGGGTAAATAAATGACCGAAATGAACGAAAAACTGGTCTTTGAACGGCCCCGGTCCGTCATCGACCGGCCCACCCATTACTGCCCGGGCTGCCATCACGGCATAGCACACCGGCTCATAGGCGAGCTGTTCGACGAAATGGGCTTGGCCGAAAACACCCTCATGGTCACTTCCATCGGCTGTTCGGTCTTCCTGTACAACTACCTCAACGCCGACGCGGTGGAGGCCCCCCATGGCCGCGCCCCGGCGGTGGCCACCGGCGTCAAGCGCGCCCGGCCGGACAAGTTCGTCTTCACCTACCAGGGCGACGGCGACCTGGCTTCCATCGGCATGGCCGAGATCATGCACGCCGCCAACCGGGGCGAAAAGATGTGCGTGGTCTTCGTCAACAACACGGTCTACGGCATGACCGGCGGCCAGATGGCCCCGACCACCATGATCGGCCAGATCACCACGACCACCCCGGCGGGACGCTGCCAGACCCACGAGGGCGCGCCCATCCGCATGACCGAGATCATCGCCTCCCTGGGCGGCACCGCCTTTGCCGCACGCGGCGCGCTCAATACCGTGGCCAACATCAAGAAGGCCAAGAAATACCTGAAAAAGGCCTTCGAGTTTCAGCTCAACAACACCGGCTTCGGGTTCGTGGAACTGCTCTCCGGCTGCCCGACCAACTGGAAGATGACCCCGCTTGCGGCCAACGAACGCATTGCGAACGAAATGATCCCGTACTTCCCGCTCGGCATCTATAAAGACGTGTCCGAGGAAGGAGGCGTCTGCTGATGCGCTACATGGACACTATTATCGCGGGCTTCGGCGGGCAGGGCGTCATGCTCATCGGCAACCTGCTGGCCTACGCGGGCATGAAGGACGGCCTTAACGTCACCTACATTCCGGTCTACGGCCCGGAAATGCGCGGCGGCACGGCCAACTGCACGGTCGTGCTCTCCCACGAGGACATCGGCTCGCCCATCATCCGCCGGCCCAAGTCCCTCATCGCCATGAACCGCCCGTCCGTGGACAAGTTCCAGCCGCGCGTGGAGGACGGCGGCATCCATATCATCAACTCCTCGCTCATCGACATGGAGCTGGCCGATACGGACCGTCTCGAGTGCCACGGCGTTCCCTGCAACGAGATCGCCGACGAACTGGGTAATACCCGCATGGCCAACATGGTCGCCATAGGCGCCTTCGTCCAGGCCTCCGGGATCATCACCCTGGACGCCCTCATCGGCTCACTGGAGAACGTCATCTCCCCGCGCTACCACAAGCTCATCCCGGCCAACACCAAGGCCATTCAGGCGGGCGCGAAATACATCGCCTAGACGCGGGACAAATGTAAAAAAAGAGCCCTGCCGACATCAGTCGGCAGGGCTCTTTCTTTTATCTCCTACGACCTGAGAAAGGGGAGAAAAAAACTTCAAAAAGGACTTTTTCCCTCTCCTTTTCCTAACTATTTTAACGCCGCTTTGCGGGGTGGATCAAGATAATCCAACAGTAGGACAATAAAACCATTGATTACGGACAATCCGTAAAAAAAAAATGAACGGCTTGTAAAAATTATCTCTGCATAACCGCGTCCGCACGGCCCTGCCGCAGGCACACAAAAAGCTTTGAAAGGGAGTCCAGAGGGGAAACTTTCTCGAAAGTTTCCCCTCTGGCCGCCGGAGGCATTTTTATCAGAAGCTCGGGATATCGTCCTGCTTTTCGGTCAGCAGGAAATCGCCTTTGAGGATCCATTCCTTGAGCTTGTCGGCCACTTCCAGGGACATGGAATAGGAGGTCACGGGTACAGTGTCGGTTTCCTTTTCATTGATCGTCACATGCCCGCTGCGCAGCTCGGCGAAGGTCACGCGGGTAACCTCGCGCGGAATGCCGTTGGGATAGTCGTAGCCGTAATCCTTGACCGGCATGGAGATGTCCTCGTTGGACACTCCGGTGAACCAGGCCATCTCCTCGTTGAGCATGGGGATGGGTATGCCCACGCCAAGCGCCAGGGACACGCCGTAACCGATGATGGACTGGGCGCGCACATAGCGGGCGTTCATCTTCTTGAAATCGCCCTTGAGCATGAGCGTGCCGGACCCGCTTTCCGGGATGCCGCGTTCGTTGCGCTTGGGCTTCTGGACGTGCTGGGTGCCTTCGCCGATGACGTAGCCGGTTCCGCCGCCCAGGAAGATGCGCGTGCCCATGCCGATGGTCCGGAAATACGGATCATTGAACAACGGCGAGAGAGCGCCCGCTGTGGCGTAGTTGACGTTGGACGAATTGGCCTTGAGCGGCCCCATGTACGTGTAGATGGTCCGGTTGGTCAGGTTCACGGCCGCGTTGTAATTCTGGTAGCAGTTGCGCGGATTGAGCATGATCGCGTTGGGCAGGTCTGCCAAGGTGATATCCTTGTCCAACTCGCGCCGGGGATAGCAGTCCGTGCCGTAGGCCTCGGCCCGCAGATGCACGGCCTTGCCGCGCAACAGATCCTCCATGACGTGGGCTCCGCCATAGGCGAAACGGCCGGGGTGGACCTTGTTCAGGGGATCGTCCTCGGACGGCTCCGTGGCCCCCAGATAGGCGTCCACCGCCGCTATGCCGCTGTAGCAAGGCACGTTGTTGAGCCAGAGCTTGGAAACCTTCATAACCGGCGGCTGCTGGCCTATATTGAAGAGCAGCCCCGAGGAGCACATGGGCGAGAAGGTGCCGGTGGTGACCACGTCCACTTCCCGGGCGGCATTGACCTTGCCTTCCTTCCTGACGATCTCGATCATCTCCTCGGCATTGACCACCACGGCCTTGCCCTTGCGGATGCGTTCGTTGATCTCCTTGACCGTCTTGTTCACTTTGAATTCTGCCATTTTTATCCTGCCTTCGCCCCCAGGGCCTGGAGCCCGCACGGGGGTATTGTTCGCTACGTGAAGTCCACCCCTTGTAATCCAAATCCGCCGGAAGGAAAACCAGCTTCTTTCCCGCGTGCCGCCTCATTGTGAATAACCCGCAGAACAGAGGAAAACTCCCGGTTTTCCGCAGGTTTTAAACAGGCGTGTCAAAACACGGGGCAGCGGTCGCCGTCCAGGGGTGGAATACGGGAAAAACTGGCGGAAAAGCTTGGCTTCCGGGCTATTTTAGGGTATAAAATCAAATGAATTTCGGGAGATTCTTTAGACTCAAATTTTGTTTTTTAAAAACCAATTAATTTAACTGGTTGTAACGGGCATCGGCACATCGTGAAAGAATCACTTCGGCAACACCTTCTTCAGACCTGCACGGACGAGGATCTCAAGCGCTGGTTCGACCCGCTGACCTTCGATTATTCCGAGGAAAACAAGCGGCTGACCGTGGGTTTTCCCCATGCCTTTTTCGCCAAGTGGTTCGAGTCCGACATCCAGGACAAGTTCGAGGCGCAACTGAACATGTTCCTGGGCAACGGGTACCTGATCAGCTACAAGGACAGCGAAACTCCCGACCGTTCCCGCGGGGTGCAGGTAGCCGACGTGGTCAAACGCATCGACTTCCCGTTCGGCCAGGAATTCACCTTCGACACTTTTCTGATCAACAAAAAAAACTATTTCCCCATAGCCTCCGCCAAAGAGGTGGCCAAACAGTCGGGTTCGCTCTTCAACCCGTTCATCATCTGCGGGCCCGGCGGATCGGGCAAAACCCACCTGATCAAGTCCGTGGCCAACGAGATCGCCAAGAAGCACGACTATTCAACCATCTTCATGGGCTCCCTGGAGGAGCTCAACTCGCTCTATTCAATCCGCTTCAAGGGCGACCCCTTCAAGGCGCGCAACCATCTGTTCGGGTATAATTTCCTGTTTATCGACGACTTCCACAAAATCAAGGAACATCCCCACTTCCAGCAGGAACTGGTCAATATCTTTAATCACTTCTACGACAACAAGAAGCAGATGGTCCTGGCCTGCCGTGAAAAGGTGACCAGTTACGACTTCCTGGACGACAACCTGCAATCCCGGCTCGGCTGGGGGCTTATCGTCACCCTCAAGGAGCCGGACCTGGAAATCCGGGTGGGCTACATCCAGCGCCAAGCCAAGGCCAAACGGCTCTCCCTGACCAAGGAACAAATTCTGACCCTGGCCCAGCGGTTCGCCGATTTCCGATACCTCCAGGGCATCCTGCTCAAGCTCTTCGCCTTCAAGGAACTGGTCAAGCAGGACCTTTCGCAAAAGGACTTTGAACACATCCTGGCCAACACCGAGGAAAAGACCACCGACGACCTGACGCCCAAGAAAATCCTGAGCGTGGTGGCCGAGCACTTCAATGTGCACGTAAAAGACCTGACGGGAACAAAACGGCATCAGCACATCGCCCATGCCCGGCAAGTGGCCATGTACCTCTGCCGCCAGATGTTGAACACTTCCTATCCCGCTTTGGGCAGGGCGTTTGGCGGCAAGGACCACTCCACGGTCCTGTACTCTGTGAAAAAAATCGATCAATTACAGGAAGATGACTTCGAATTGAAACAACTGTTGAAAACCCTGAAGAATAAATGTCGCATGTCGTGATCCTTTTCGAATTCGGCCGATTCATGCACGTTCGGTTCGTAAATCGTGACAATGAGTGTGCTTAAAAAATACAACTATTACGAGGTTTTAGTTTCGAAAGGAACAAAGGAACCGAGCTAATAAATCTCAATAAAGGAGATATTTTTTATGTTTCTGAAAGTGAACCGAGATGAAATCATCGAAGGACTCCAGAAGTCGGCGAATATCATCCCGGCCAAAACCGGCGCAGCATTCCTGCGGACCATCTGGCTTCAGTGCGAGAACGGGAACCTGAACATCATGAGCACGGACTCGAACCTGGAGTTCATGGGATCCTATCCCGCGGCCATCGAGGGCGAGGGTTTGGCTGGCGTACAGGGACGCGCCTTCTACGACCTGGTCAAGCAGCTTCGGTCCGACCAGGGCGAACTGACCATCCACACGGACGAGGCGGACCAAAACGTCCTGGTGGAGCAAAAGGCCCGCAAGTACAAGTTCCCGGTGAACGATCCCGAGTGGTTCCAGAAATTCTCCACCTTCCCCGAGGACAACACGGTCTATTGGTCCGGTGACTTCCTCCACGAGATCATTGATAAAATATCCTTTTGCATCTCCGACGAGGATTCCATGGAGGCCATCGCCTGCATCTACATGGTTCCCCGTGAAAAGGACGGAAACAAGACCGTCGAGGTCTGCGGCCTGAACGGCCATCAGTTCTCCATGCTCAACTTCGTCAACGACGACATTTATGCCATGTTGCCGGAAGAGGGCGTTCTCATCCAGAAGAAGTACCTGACCGAGTTGAAGAAGTGGTTGACCGCCGACGAGATCGAGCTGGCCATTTCCAACAAGCGGCTCTTTTTCCGCACCGGGGACAAGCGCGAGACCTTCACCCTGCCGTTGTCCTACTACCAGTATCCCAACTACAACAACTTCCTGGCCCGGCTGGGCGACGACAACGTCTCCACACTGGAAGTCAACCGTCTGGATCTGGTGGACGCCCTGTCCCGCGTGGCCCTGTTCAACACGGATTCCAACCGCTGCGCCTACTTCTCCTTCGACGAGAACGAGGTCACGGTGTCGGCCCAGGGTCAGGAGACCGGCACGGCGCGCGAATCCATCGACGCCGTCTTTACCGGCGACATGGCCCGCATCGCCTTCCCCACACGAAACCTGATCGAGATTCTCAATCACTTCGCCTCGCCCACCGTGAAGTTCACCCTGACCGGCACGGAAGCGCCGTGCGGCCTGACCGGGCCGGACGACAAGGATTACAATGTGATCGTCATGCCCATGATGATCCAGGAAGAGACTTACTATACCGAGGAAAACGCATAAATGAGCGATAAACAGTACAATGCCGAGTCGATCACCGTACTCGAAGGGCTTGAGGCCGTCCGCAAACGGCCGGCCATGTACATCGGGTCCACGGACATCCGGGGCCTGCACCATCTTGTCTATGAAGTCATCGACAACTCCATCGACGAGGCCATGGCCGGGTACTGCGACAAGATCAAGGTCACCCTGCATATGGACAACTCCTGCACGGTGACGGATAACGGCCGCGGCATTCCCGTAGACATCCACCCCAAGGAAAAGGTCCCGGCGGTCCAGTTGGCCATGACCACGCTGCATGCGGGCGGCAAGTTCGACAACGACTCCTACAAGGTCTCGGGAGGCCTGCATGGCGTGGGCGTGTCCTGCGTCAACGCCTTGTCCGAGTTCATGGAGACCACGGTCCGGCGCAACGGCAAGACTTATCGTATGAAGTTCGAGCGCGGCCACGTGACCCACGAGTTGGAGGAGATAGGTCCGTCCGATTCCACGGGTACCACCCAGCGCTTCCGGCCCGACGAGGATATCTTCGAGGTCAACCAGTTCGAATACGACGTCCTGCGCAAGCGGTTCCGCGAGCTGGCCTATCTCAACTCCGGCCTGGAGATCGAGTTCAAGGACGAGCGCTCCGGCGACGATGAAAAGTTCAAGTTCGAGGGCGGCATCACCCAGTACGTCAAGGACATCAACAGCAATCTGAACACCATCGGCGAGATCGTCCACGGCGTGGGCGAGTCCGAGAACATGATCGTCGAGTTCGCCTTGCAGTACACGTCGAGCTACAAGGAAAACACCTACACCTTCGCCAACAATATCCGGACCATCGAAGGCGGCACGCACCTGGCCGGGTACAAGACCGCCCTGACCAGGGCCATCAACAACTACGTGCAGAACGCCGACCTCCCCAAGAAGCTGATCAAAAAGCTGACCGGCGACGACGTGCGCGAGGGGTTGACCTCGGTCATCTCGGTCAAGCTGCCCAACCCGCAGTTCGAGGGCCAGACCAAGACCAAGCTCGGCAACTCCGAGGCCGCGGGCCTGGTGGCCGCCGTCATCTACGACAAGCTGAACACCTTCTTCGAGGAGAATCCCAAGGAAGCGCGGTTCATCATCGAGAAGGTGGTGGATGCCGCCCGGGCGCGCGAAGCGGCCCGCAAGGCCCGCGATCTGGTCCGGCGCAAGGGCGCCCTGTCGGACAACTCCCTGCCCGGCAAGCTGGCCGACTGCCAGTCCAAGAACCCCAAGGATTCGGAAATATTCCTGGTCGAGGGCGACTCGGCCGGCGGTTCGGCCAAACAGGGCCGCGATCCCAAGATCCAGGCCATCCTGCCCCTGCGCGGCAAGATCCTGAACGTGGAGAAGACCCGGCTGGACAAGATGCTCGGCAACAAGGAAATCCGGGCCATGATCACGGCCTTCGGCATCGGCATCGGCCACGAGGAAGATGCCAAGGATTACGACAAGCTGCGCTACCACAAGATCGTCATCATGACCGATGCCGATGTGGATGGTTCGCACATCCGCACCCTGCTTTTGACCTTCTTCTTCAGGCAGTACGAAGAGTTGATCAACCGGGGCCACATCTATATCGCCCAGCCGCCCCTCTACCGGGCGAGCAAAGGCAAGTTCGAACGGTTCATCAAGGACGACGTGGAGTTGGACAATTTCCTGCTGGAACGAATCGGCGGGGACCTGTCCGTCAAGACCGGCAACGAGCAGGTTTTGGAAGGACAGCGGCTCATTGACGTCATGGACAAAATCCGTTCCCTGCGCACCCGGTTCCACGAGGCCGAGACCGTGGGCATCGACGCGGTGCTCTACCGCAAGCTTCTCGATTTTCCCGAACGCCTCTCGTTCACCTACTTCGAGGAGCATGATCCCGAGAAATTCAAGCGGGACTTCGAGACCAATGGTTATCAGGTGAACATCGAAAAGGAACATGACGCGGAGATGGACAAGGAGCGCACCTATCTGGTGTTCGAGAACGAAAACGGCCACCGTACCCGGCTGGCCATGGAGTTCTTCCACTCCAAGCTCTACAAGGCGGCCTACAAGACCTATGGAGAGCTTAAGGAAGCCTGCGGCGGGTTCGAGTTCGTTCTGGATCTGAAAGAGGGCGAGCGGCCCGTTTCCGGCTTTTTCAGCCTGTATGACTCGGTCATCGAGGAGGCCCATCGCGGCTGGCAGATCCAGCGCTACAAGGGTTTGGGCGAAATGAACCCGGAACAGCTCTGGGAAACGACCATGAATCCGGAAAACCGGACCATGCTCAAGGTGACCGTCGAGGACGCGGTCGCGGCCAACGACATCTTCGTCGATCTCATGGGCGACAACGTGGAACCGCGTCGGGAATTCATCGAAAAGAACGCCCTGGCCGTCCAGGAACTGGATATCTGATCCGGCGGTCGAGAGACAATGGCCGGAAGGATTTCTACCATCAGGAACCAACGCCGACGACGCGGACGAATGCGGCCGCACGTCGGACGGCGAGACAACAAGTTTAGGAGATTCCCGGGCCGCCCTCGATAGGGGGGCTTGGGCCGCCGGAGACAACCCCAGGTACGGGATTCCGGCATCCTAGGAGGCAAGTAAGGAATGAGTGATACCATCACCATCGAGAGCGAACTCAAGAAAAGCTATCTTGAGTACTCCCTGTCCGTCATCATCGGGCGCGCCATCCCGGACGTGCGCGACGGGCTCAAGCCCGTCCACCGGCGTATTCTCTACGCCATGCACGACCTGGGCAACTACTACAACCGGGCGTACAAAAAGTCCGCGCGCGTGGTCGGCGACGTTATCGGTAAGTACCATCCGCACGGCGATTCCGCGGTTTATGACGCCTTGGTGCGCCTGGCCCAGGACTTTTCCATGCGCGACACCCTGGTGGACGGCCAGGGCAACTTCGGTTCCATCGACGGCGATTCCGCGGCCGCCATGCGTTACACCGAAGTGCGCATGGCCAGACTCTGTTCGGAGTTCCTCGGGGACATCGAAAAGAACACGGTCGATTTCACGCCCAACTACGACAACACCATGCAGGAACCGTCGGTCCTGCCGACCAAGGTGCCGAACCTGCTGCTTAACGGCACCACCGGCATTGCCGTGGGCATGGCCACGAACATTCCGCCGCACAACCTGGGTGAGCTCATCGACGGCTGCATCCATCTGCTGGACAATCCGGATTGCTCCATCCCCTCGCTGATGACTCTGATCAAGGGCCCGGATTTCCCGACCGGCGGCACCGTCTTCGGCGGCCAGGGACTCATGGATGCCTATACCACCGGACGCGGCTCCATCAAGATTCGCGGTGTGGTCGAAATCGAGGAGGCCCACAAAGGGCACAAGGAATCGATCATCATCAAGGAGATTCCCTACGCCCTGAACAAGTCCACCCTGGTGGAGAAGATCGCGGCCCTGGTCCACGAGAAGAGGATCGACGGCGTGGCCGATCTGCGCGACGAGTCCGACCGCAAGGGCATCCGCATCGTGCTCGAACTCAAGCGCGGGGCCATCGCCGACATCATCATCAACTCGCTGTACAAATTCACTCCGCTGGAAACGAGCTTCGGCATCAATATGATGGCCGTGGTCGGAAAGCGGCCCATGCTCCTGAATCTGAAGGACGTCCTGAGCCACTTCCTGGAGCACCGGCGCGAGGTCATCATCCGCCGGACCAAGTTCGATCTCGACAAGTGCGAGAAGCGCGTCCACATCTTGGAAGGTCTGCGCATCGCCCTGGACAACATCGATGAAGTGGTCAAGCTCATCCGCGCGTCCAAGACCCCGGAGGAGGCCCGCGAGGGTCTCATGAGCCGCTTCGATCTGTCCGATATCCAGGCCAAGGCCATCCTGGACATGCGTCTGCAAAAGCTGACCGGCCTGGAGCACGACAAGCTCCTGGAGGAACTGGCCGAGCTGATGAAGAAGATCGAATACTTCAAGTCCATTCTGTCCAACGACGAGGTGCTCAAGGGCGTCATCCGCGAGGAATTGAGCGAAATCAAGACGAACTACGCCACCCCGCGCAAGTCCGAACTGCTTCAGGCGGACCTGAATTCCATAGACATCGAGGATCTCATCCCCGACGAGGAGACGGTCATCACCCTGAGCCGCCGGGGCTACATCAAGCGCACTCCGCTGTCCAACTACACCGCCCAGAAACGCGGCGGCAAGGGCATCGCGGGCGTGCAGACCGGTGACGGCGATTTCATCCACACCTTCATGCTGACCACCAACCATCAGCATCTGGTGCTGTTCACCAACCTGGGCAAGATGTTCAAGATCAAGGTCCATCAGGTCCCCGAGGGATCGCGCTACGCCAAGGGCGGGCACGTCAACAACCTCCTGCCGCTGGACAAGGACGAACATATCGCCACCTGTCTGTCGCTCCGGGAGTTCACGGACGACCGCTTCTTCCTGTTCGTGACCAAGAAGGGCATGATCAAGCGTTCGTCCATCGGCCTGTACGGCAATTGCCGGACCACCGGCATCCGCGCCGTGAATCTGCGCGATCATGACGAACTCATGGATGTGCGCGAGATCGAGCCGGATGTGGATTGCATCCTGGTCAGCCGCGACGGCTCGGCCATCCGCTTCAACATCAATGATGCCCGACCCATGGGGCGCGCCACGGCGGGCGTCAAGGGCATGGCCCTGCGGCCCAATGACGAAGTCGTGTCCTGCGTGGTCACCGGTGATGCCGAGCGCGACCAGTTGCTGACCGTCAGCGAGGGCGGCTACGGCAAGCGCACGACCATCGACCAGTACCGGGTCCAGACGCGCGGCGGCAAGGGCATCCTGAACATGCGCCTGACCAACAAGACCGGCAAGGTCATCGGGGCGTGCATGGTCAACGAGTCCGACGACGTGATTCTGTTGACTTCCCAGAACAAGATCATCCGCATGTCCGTGTCCGAGGTCAGCCAGACGCGCGGCCGGGCCACTCAGGGCGTGCGGCTGGTGCGTATGGACGACGACAACAAGGTCATCGGCTTCGATCTCGTCATGGACGAGGACGAGGACCTGAACGAGGCCCTGATTGAGGCCCGGCCTTAAGGACACGATGCGACGCATACTCGTGCTGATATTGCTGGCCGCGACGGTATTGACCGTCGCGGCCTGCTCTTCACCCACTTCGCCCGGTCAGGAAGACATCGAGCGGGCGCGTGATTCCTATTCCAAGGGGTTCTACCTCGAAGCGGAAAAGGATTTCGAGCGCTATCTTCAGGTGGAGCCCCAGGGGAAATTCCGCAAAGAGGCCTGGGACCGGCTGGCCGAAATAGCGGTCTCCATCAAGGGAGACTATGACCGGGCCGTGGTCCTGCTCGAAGCCATGTATCTCGAATTGGGCGGCGATCAGGACACAGCCTGGAAGATCATGTTTCAACTGGGCGAGGTTTATTCAGATTTGGATAACAATTCAAAGGCTATAGAGGCATTTGAAAAATGTCTGGCCCATGCCCAGGGCAACCCGGAACACACCTATAAGACCCAATTGCGCATGGCCCGGCTCTACCGGAGCATGGGCAGTTACGACCTGGTTGCCGCCACCCTGGAAAATTGCGCCGATTCGGCCACGGACGACGAGGCGAAAGCACGTTGCCTGTACGAACTGGCCCAGAGTTACACCTTCATTTCCAGTTGGTCACAGGCGTCCAAGACACTGAATTCACTGCTCAAGCTCAAGCATATTTCGGATGAGACCCGCGCATTGGCCATCTTTCTGGAGGCGGACATAGCCGAGAATGATCGGGATTATATCCAGGCCCGTAAATTGCTTGAATCCATTTTGCGCACCTATCCGAATCCCAAGGTGGTGGAGACCCGGCTGGCCAATCTGCCCGAGGTTGTTCCCGAGCCGCTGCCCCTGGTGCCTCCCAAGCTGTGAGCCGGATTCGGCGGGTTCGCTGAATTGGTGTATGACGGCGACCCCGTCCCGATGACAACCCGAGAGTGACCCGTGAAGATCGCCCTGTGCACCCCGTTCAAACCGCTGGACAATCCGTCCGTGTCCGGCGATGTGACCATTGTTCGTGACCTGCGTGACGCGCTGGCGGACTTGGGTCACGAGGTGCTCCCCATGCCTTTTTTCCCGGCCAAGGAAATCTGGAAACACCCCGGCCGCTGGTCCGGCGCATATCGGGCCATTTCGCGCATGACCGAGGCGGCGCGCGGCTGCGAGGCCTGGCTGACCTACAACTCCTACTACAAGGCGCCGGACGTCTTCGGTTCGGCCTGCGCGGCCCGGCTGGCCATTCCCTACGCCATATTCCAGGCGAGTTATGCGGTGAACCGGGGTAATAAGCTCGCGACCTGGCCGGGGTACCGGCTGAACCGTCGGGCCATGCTCCGGGCGGACCACATCTTCTGCAACCGGGCCAACGACCTGCGCGGCTGCGCAAAGCTTTTGCCGCCGGACCGTTACTCCCCCGTTCGTCCCGGGTTGCCTGTTGGCCTGCTGGCGCGCGACCAGGAGGCCGGAACTAGGCTGCGCAAGGAGTGGGGCGCCATGAACGCGCGCGTGGTTCTCAGCGCGGCCATGATGCGCGCGGGGGTCAAGGCCGAGGGGTTGCGCTGGGTATTTCGGGCCTGTGCGGAACTCGTCGAGCGGGGCCGCGACATCGTCCTGGGCGTGGCCGGAGACGGCCCGTGCCGGGCGGAACTGGAATCCGAGGCCCGCAAGCTGCTGGGTGGGCGGGTCCACTTTCTCGGTCTGGTGGAGCGGGAACTGCTGGGCGGTTTTTTCGCGGCGGGCGACCTGTTCGCCTTTCCCGGCCTGAAGGAAAGCGTGGGCATGGTCTACCTGGAAGCCCAGCTTTGCGGGCTACCTGTGGTGGCCACGGATGACGAGGGCGCGCCCCAGGTGGTGGCCCACAACCGCACCGGGTTGATCACTGGTGCGACCATCGAGAATTTCACCCGGGGCGTGGACGAACTGGTCCGCGACCCGGAGCGGTGCGCGGCCCTGGCGGCCAACGCGCCGCATTACGTCACCGAAGAACACGACGCGCGGCGCAACTACGGCTATGTGGCCGCGACCCTGCGCCGACTGGCCGAAGCGAGGGCCTGAACATGACGACATATTTCTGCATGCGCCACGGATTGACCGAATGGAACCGCGCTTGCCGCATCCAGGGGAACACCGATGTCCCCCTCTGTGAGGAAGGGCGCGACATGGCCCGTAAATGGGGCCGATCCCTGGCCGGGGAGGGGTTCGACTGCATCCTGACCAGCACGCTCGACCGGGCCCGGGAGACCGGCGCGCTGGTCAACGAGATTCTGGGCCTGCCCACGTTCGAGGACGAACGGCTGGGCGAGCAGGATTGGGGCGACTGGACCGGTCTGACCAAGGATGAACTCAAGGCCCTGCGCAAGGAGGTCCGCCGCGAGGAGCACAAGGGCTTCGGCTTCCGGCCGGAGGGCGGGGAGAGCCGCGATGAAGTGCTTTTCCGGGCCTGTGACGCGCTTATTGAATTTGCCGCCGAGCACCCCGGCGAATCCGTGCTGGTGGTCACCCACAATGGGGTCCTGCGCTGTCTGGCCCACGCGCTGTCCGGCTCGGACTTCCTGCCCGGCGATCCGGTGGCCTATCTTCCGTACCGCCTGCACCGCATCGAATGCATCGACAATGAACTCGCCCTGGGCGAGCTGAACATGGAGCTATAATGCGCATCGTCTTCTATTGCCAGCACGTGCTCGGCGTGGGCCATATGTTCCGGTCCCTGGAAATCGTCAAGGCCTTGAAAAATCATGAGGTCATTTTGGTCACTGGCGGGGCGGAGGTGGATTTCGATCCGCCCGCCAACATGACCCGCGTGCAGTTGCCCGGCCTGATGATGGACGCCAAATTCACCCGCTTCATCCCGCTTGAGGACGGGGCCGAGGTGGACGAAGTCCTGGTTCGCCGCCTGCGCCTGTTCAAGGAGATCATGGCGAAATACCGGCCCGACATCTTCATGGTTGAACTCTTTCCCTTTGGACGGAAGAAATTCCGCTTCGAACTCCTGCCCATCCTCAAGAAGGTCCGCAAGGGCGAATACGGTCCCTGCCGATCAGTCTGCTCCGTGCGCGATATCCTGGTGGAAAAAAAAGACATGCAGCGCCAGGTGGAGCGGGTCCACGGTTATCTGAATCCCAATTTCGACCACGTCCTGGTCCACTCGGACCCCAACCTGGTCCGTCTGGACGAGACCTTTCCCGGCGTGGAGGGCATCGTCCCCGAAGTCCATTACACCGGCTACGTGGCCCGTAAGCCCGATCCGGCCGAAACCGCGCGGCTGGCCGATGAACTGCGTCTCGACGAGACCCCGCTGGTGGTCGTGTCCGTGGGCGGCGGGCATATCGGCCGCGACCTGCTGCGCGGGGCCCTGGCCGCCTCGCCCATCCTGCACCGGACCCATCCGCACCGGCTGGCCGTGTTCACAGGCCCCTATGTCGAGGAAGACGAGTTCGCCCATCTGCAAACCCTGGCCGAAGCGCATCCGCACATCACGGTCCGGCGTTTCACCAAGCGCTTTTTGGCCTACCTGGACCTGGCCCGTCTGTCGGTCTCGTTGGGCGGCTACAACACCACCATGAACCTGCTGGCCACCAACACCTTCGGGCTCATGTATCCATTCCTCCAGAACCGCGAGCAGAACATGCGCGCCCGGCGTATTGAGCAAAAGGGCGGCCTCAAGGTTATCACCCAGGATGATCTCGGCCCGGAACGGCTGGCCGGGTTGATGCGCGACGGCCTGGACCGCAAGGCCGCGCCGCTCGGCCTCAACCTGGACGGGGCCGCCAATTCGGCGCGTCTCCTTGAGAAAATCCACGCCGCCATGTAGTTCTCCGCCCGGGCCACTTTCCTGTCGTCACCGGCCGCTCCGCAGGGTATACTGCCTGCAAGCAAAGGAGTGTACATGCTGCTCAAGGACAAGAAAGCCCTCATCTTCGGCGTGGTCAACGACCGCTCCATAGCCTACGGCATCGCCCGACAACTCCGGGAGCACGGCGCGCGTCTGGCCTTCAGTTACGCCGCCGACCCCATCGAGCGCCGCCTGGCCCCCATCTGCGAGGAACTCGGCGGCGAGTTCCTGTACAAATGCGACGTCGCCAACGATGACGAAATAGCCGCGGGCGCCGACCTCGTGCGCGAAAAATGGGGCGATGTGGACATACTCGTCCACTCCATCGCCTACGCCAACCGCGAAGACCTCAAGGGACGGTTCATCGACACCAGCCGGGAAGGCTACAAGGTCGCCCTGGACGTGTCCTCCTACTCCCTGGTCGCCCTGTGTCGCGCCTTCGAGCCCCTGCTCAACCCCGGTGCGTCCGTGTTGACCATGAGCTATTACGGCTCGGGCAAGGTCGTGGCCAACTATAACGCCATGGGCGTGGCCAAGGCCGCCCTCGAAGCCTGCGTGCGGTATCTGGCCGTGGACCTGGGCGAAAAGGGCGTGCGCATCAACGCCATCTCCGCCGGGCCCGTCAAGACCATGGCCGCCTCCGGCATTTCCGGTTTCAAGACCATCCTCGGCCGTATTGAGGAAAAGGCGCCTCTGCGCCGGAACATCACCATCGACGATGTGGGCAAATGCGCCTTGTATCTCGCTTCGGATCTGTCCTCCGGCACGACCGGCGACGTGGTCTTCGTTGACTCGGGATACAACATCATGGGCGTGTAGGCGCAGTCGGCCTGAATGGGCGGGGGCCGTCGTTTTCGGCGAGTTCTTGAGTCTCTTCCGGAGGTTTATGAGGGCTTCGGCAGAGGCGAGATATGGGGGATGTCATCCACGGAGCGAAAGTGCGTGCCGTACGGCGGAAAGCCCGCTCTTCTTCATGCGGGAAATTTTCTCGGAACTCCCTGGCCCCGGCATCGCACGAAGCGACTCGAAAAATCCGGGACAGTTGGGATCACCTTGTTTTCAAAGGGCTTTTGATGATGCCAGAAACAATGATCCGGCCTTGCGCCGGGCTTTCATTCCTCTATCCGCAAAAAAAACCAAAGCCGGGCAGCAGTTTTTCCGTGGCTGACTGCCCGACCTTGGCCGGAGAGGACCTTGTGAGGTCTGGATGAAACGGACCCAAACCCGATTCGGGTCCGCTGAAAATCGTATGGTTAGACGAGTTGGCTGATGCCGACGCTCAGGACCATGGACACGCAGGTCCAGAAAAGCAGCTTGACCAGGCCGAGGGGGCCGTTGGCGGCACGGCACATTTCGTTGCTCCACGGTTCACCCGTGGAATCCTCGGGCTGGAACAGGTACGCGAGCACGTTCACGTTGGACTTCTTCATTTCCCCGACCTCCTTGCATGAACCGTTGAATTAGGGTCAATCTTGATCCTCTGGTATGCGCATATGGGTGACGGGGTCCAATAACTATACGTGACGGCAGTCATCATGATTTCTTATGGATTGCGGAGTGCATGACCATTGCATGCACCCGAAGGGAGGCGGGCCGATCACGGAAGGTAAACCGGGCGATACGGAATAGCGATTGCCCCTTGGAGCGCGTCCGGGTATGTAGGCGCATGGAATTGTATCAATTGAGGACGTTTGTGGCTGTGGCCGAGGAGGGCAACTTCACCCGTGCGGGCAAGCGGGTGCATGCCACCCAACCCGCTGTTTCCGCGCATATCAAGGCGCTGGAGGAGGAGTTGGGGGTCCGTCTGTTCGACCGGGTGCCGCGCGGCGTGGAATTGACCCAGGCCGGGGCCGAGCTGGTGCATGACGCCATCGAGGTGCTGGCTGCGGCCCAGACGCTGCAGGCCCGGGCCGTGACGCTCGGCGGCGAGGTGGCGGGCCAGGTGGCGCTCGGCCTGTGCACGGACCCGGGATTTCTCAAGGCAACCAGTCTCATCGACCTGATGAGCGAACAGTTCCCCAAGCTCAATCTCAAGCTGATCCAGTCGCCGTCCGGGGTTATCCTGAGCGAGATCCGGGCGCGCAATCTGGACGCGGGGTTCATTTTTTCGGGCAATCCGTACCGGGATCTGGAGGCCGTCAAGCTGGCCGAGCCCGAGTATTCGATCATGGGGGCGGCGAGCATCCGCGACGAGTTGGCCGCGGCCGACGCCGAAGGGCTGTCGGCCTTTGCCTGGGTCATGCCCGCCAGCCACAGCCCGTTCCGGGAATTGCAGTTGGACATATTCAACAAGTTCGGCATCGTTCCGGCGCGGACTATCGGCGCGGATTCCGAGGAGGTCATCCGGGCCCTGGTGCTGGAAGGCAAGGCGCTCGCCCTGGTGCGCGAGGACGAAGGGGCGGCCATGCTCGACAGCGGGCTGGCGGCCGAGTGTGCGCTGGTGGGGCGGCATTCGGTGGAAGTAAATTTCGTGTATCGCAAGGGTGAGGACGACCTGCCGTCCCTGGCGGCGATCATCGAGCTGGTGCGGCGTACCTGGGAGGTGTGATGGAACTGTATCAGCTCAGGACCTTTGTGGCCGTGGCCGAGGAGGGCAACCTGACCAAGGCCGCCGAGCGCATCTACGCCAGCCAGCCTGCGGTGAGCGGGCATATCAAAGCGCTGGAGGAGGAACTGGGGCTGCCGCTGTTCGTGCGCACCCCGCGCGGCATGCGTCTGACCGAAGCCGGGCAGGGTCTGAAGCTCAAGGCGGATTCCGTGCTCCTGGCTGCCGAGGACATGGCCAACCTGGCGGCCGGGTATCTGGAGGAGCTGACCGGCTCCGTGACCATCGCCCTGAATACGGACACCGGCTTCCTGCGTGTGGCCGAGCTGTCCGAGGCCATGGCCGAGGCTCATCCCAAGATCCGGCTCAAATTTCTGCAGGGTAATTCCGGGTCCATTCTCAAGGATGTGCGCGACCGCCGCCTGGACGCGGGCTTCTCCTTTTTCGACAACCGTTACGCCGAGGTCGCCCACATGCCCCTTCGGAAGATTCCGGTGCGAGTGGTGGCCCCGGCGGCCTGGGCGACCCGGGTGAAGGAATTGCCTCTGGACGAACTGGCGACCCTGCCTTGGGTGCGGCCCAACGACGAATGCCCGTTCATGAAGGTCCTGGAAGGGGTGTTCGAGGGCTCGGGGATCAGCCTCACCGACTATATCGAGGCGGACTCCGAGGATGTCATCCGTGAGCTGGTGGCCGCCGGAAAGGGCGTTTCTCTGCTCAAGGAGAGCGACGCGGACGCCATGGTCCGGGACGGTACGGCCGTGATCTGCGAGACCGGCCCGGTTTTGTCCCTGAACATCAACTTCGTCTATTCCAAGGGCCGGGCCAACGACCCGATCATTCGCGCCCTGACCGAGGCTGTCGGGACATTGTGGCCTGACGCTCTCCGTTGAGCCGAGGGTCGCTTCTTCGACCTAGCCCTGAGATTTACTAGAATATAATTCCTTCCCACAGTGGGTGCCAGTAGGCTGAGTTTCGGCAATTGAGCTTCTTCATCTTCATAGAGGGGTAAACCATGCGATTTAAGGATTGGGGCCTGCGCTTCAAAATACTCGTACCGACTTTTGCCATCGTATTCATTCTGATAGCTACCAGCACGGTTATCATGACCCTGAAAGCCAACGATATGGCTGTGAACCAAGCCGAGGATCTGTCCCGCGACCGGGCCCGGGGCTACGCCTTCGAGGTCAAGCAGACCATGGACATGGCCCTGACCGTGACCCGGGCCCTGGCAAACATGTTTGAGCAAGGCGCGGTCTATCCCCGCGTGCCGGATCGCGAATTCCTGGACTCCGTGCTGATCAGCACGCTCAAGCGCAATTCCGGCCTGGCCGGAGCGTGGTGCGCCTTTCCGCCCAACGCCTTCGACGGCCGCGAAGACTACTACAAGGACAAATACAAGGGCGCCTACCGCAACTGGTATTACCGTGACGGCGACAACATCGCCACCGTCCTCTCCGGGGACGGATTCGAATCCGAGGTCTGGTTTTCCGACGCCATGGCGGCCAGTACCGATACCTTGACCGAACCGTACAAGTGGGAAACCGACGGCAAGACTTTCTGGCTGGCCTCCACCGGGCATCCGGTGAAGAAGGACGGCCGGAATATCGGCGTGGTCGGCGTGGACTTCTATCTCAACGACCTGGAAAAGATCGTCCTGGCCATCAAGCCCTTCGGTGTGGGGTATGCCTTCCTGGTCACCGGGCAGGGGGCTATCGTCTCCCACCCCGAGAAGGAATGGGTGGGCAAGAACCTCAAGGAGGTCCTGGGTGAGCGCAGCGACGCCATCCTCCACTCCATTCAGTCCGGCAAGCCCCTGTCGTATGAAGTGACTTCACCCGTGGACGGCGCCATGTCTTTTGTGGCCTATTCGCCCATCAAGATAGGCTGGGCCGACAAGTACTGGGCCCTGGCCGTGGTCACGCCCATGGAAGTCGTGCGCGCTCAGGCCGACTCCTTCGCCAAAGTCAGCTCGGCCATCGGCGTGGTCACCATCCTCATACTGCTGGCCGTCCTGTGGTTCATCGCGCGGATCATTACCGCCCCGGTGGCCAAGAGCATATCCCTGGCCCGCTCCCTGGCCGACGGCGATCTGACCCGCGACATCGACGTTCACCAGAAGGACGAGGTCGGCAAGTTGGCCGACGCCTTGCGACATATGGCCGAACGGCTCAAGGGAGTCATCGGCAACGTCTCGGGAGCCACGGCCAATGTGGCTTCGGGCAGCGAGGAACTGTCCGCCTCGTCCCAAAATCTGGCCTCCGGGGCGAATATGCAGGCGGCCAGCGTGGAAGAGGTTTCCGCCTCCATGGAGGAGATGGCTTCCAACATCCGGGCCAATGCGGAAAACGCGGTGGAGACCGAACGGATCGCCACCGATGCCGCCCGTCGGGCTGAAGAGAGCGGTCAGTCCGTTGAACGGGCCATGACCGCCATGAGCGACATCGCCGAACGCATCTCCATCATTGAGGAGATAGCCCGCCAGACCAACCTGCTGGCCCTGAACGCGGCCATCGAGGCGGCCCGCGCCGGGGAGCATGGCAAGGGCTTCGCCGTGGTCGCAGCCGAAGTGCGCAGACTGGCCGAGCGCAGCGGCGTCGCCGCCGCCGAGATCAGTGATCTGTCCGGTTCCACGGTCAGCCTGGCCAAGGAGGCCAGCGGTCAGCTCGACCAGCTGGTCCCGGATATTCAGCGAACCGCCCACCTGGTCCAGAAGATCGCGGCGGCCACCGCCGAACAGGAGGCGGGAGTGGGCCAGATCAACGACGCCGTCCAGCAGCTCGACCAGGTCATCCAGCATAACGCCACGGCCTCGGAAGAAGTGGCCTCCACCTCCGAAACCCTGGCCGGAGAGAGCGCTCAGCTGCAGGAGGCCATCGGGTTCTTCCGCTTGGGGACAACCCAGGCCGCGCTTCCGCAGCCGTCGAAGGGGACTGGCACAAGACGGAAGGGGCCGGATAAGAAAGACGACTTCGAACGATTCTAGCGCATGGGCGCAATCGGGGGGACGCCTGGCGTCCCCCCGCCTTTTCATCTTCCGGGCCGGGTGCTAGGCTGGGCGCACCAAAACCGCAACAAGGATGTCTCTGCATGGCTTCAAAGGTCTATTTTTGGAATTTGCGGGCTTCGTCCAAGGCCCCGTTTGGCAAGAGGATGCGCAGTCTGCTCAAGGCCGCCCAGGCGGACAGGAAGATCAGTGAAGGCGATCTGGCCGCCGTCAAGGTTCACTTCGGCGAAGAGGGCGTGACCGGCTTCCTCCGCCCCCTGTGGGTCAAGCCGATTCTGGATTTCATCGCCGAGTCCGGGGGCAAGCCCTTTTTGACCGACGCCTCCACGTTGTACGTGGGCCAGCGCGGCGAGGCCGTGTCCCACTCCCTGTGCGCGGCCCGGCACGGATGGGATCCGCTCGTGCTCGGCGCCCCCGTGGTCATCGCCGACGGTCTACGCGGCGAGTTCGAGACCGCCGTGCCTGTCCAGGGCCGCCACCTCGACGAGGTCTACATCGCCGGAGCCGTGGCCGAGGCCGACTTCCTGGTTTCGGTCAATCATTTCAAGGGGCACGAACTGGCTGGCTACGGCGGCGCGCTCAAGAATCTCGGCATGGGCGCGGCCTCCAAGAAAGGGAAGATGCAGCAGCATTTCTCCACCGGCCCGATTCTCAATCCGGACAACTGCGAGGCCTGTGAGGCCTGCCTGCGCGCCTGCAAGACCGGTGCGCTGTTCATCGACGACACCACCGGCAAGATCGCCCTCAACCCGGAAAAATGTGTGGGCTGTGGCGGCTGTTTCGTGGCCTGCCGGCACGGCGGGCTTCAGGTCAACTGGAAGGTCGGCGTCCAGGACTTTCTTGAACGCATGATGGAATACGTCAAGGGCGTGCTGGCCACCAAGCGCACCCCCTGCCTGCACGTCAACTTCGTCATGGACGTGGTTCCGGACTGTGACTGTGTGGGCTTCACCGACGCCCCCATCTGCCCGGACATCGGCGTGCTCGTCAGCTTCGATCCGGTGGCCGTGGACCAGGCTTCCATGGACCTTGTCTCCGCTGCCCAGCCCCTCTATCCGAGCCAGCTTCCCTTCGGCGTGGTCCCGGGGCAAAACAAGTTCCTCGCCATCCACCAGCATGTCCCGCCGGACTTCGGCCTCGGTTATGCCGAGGAGCTTGGCCTGGGCACGCGGGAATACGAACTGGTCAACATGTAGAAACGATCGACGGGCCGACGCGGAAACGCGTCGGCCCGGTTTTTTTGGAAAGGAGAGGGGGCTGCTGGAGCCCCTTTTCTATGCCAGCACGTCGCGCAGGGCGTCGGCCAGGTCCGGGAACTGGAAGGAGAAGCCCGCATTGGTGAGCCGTTCGGGCAGGGCGAGTTGGCCGGAGAGGAGGACCTCGTCGGCCATTTCGCCGAAGAGGAGCCGCAGGGCCTGGGGCGGGACAGGAGCCTTGTAGGGCCGCTTTAGGACGGTTCCGAGGGTGTGGGCGAATTTTTGGAAGTTGACCGGATGCGGCGAACAGAGGTTGTAGGGGCCGCTGGTCTCGGGGTTCTCCATGAGAAAACGGATGGCCCGGACCTCGTCCTTGAGGTGTATCCAGGAGACGCCTTGGAGTCCGGTGCCGGGATGGCCGCCGAGGTAGTACCTGAAGGGCGTGAGCATGCGCGCCAGGGCGCCCCCGTTGCCGAGGACCATGCCGGTGCGGATGATGCAGCGCCGGGTGCCCATCTTTTCGAGGGGCGCGGTGGAAGCTTCCCATTTCCGGGCGACCTCGGCCAGAAAGCCGGTGCCGGACTCGGCGTATTCGTTGATAGGGTTGGTCCCGCACGGGCCGTAGAAACCCACGGCCGAACCTTGGATGAGTATGCCCGGGGGGGTGCCGACCTGCTTCACGGCCTCCAGGATGCGTTCCCCGGCCCGGATCCTGCTTTCCAGGATGCGCCGCTTGCGTTTGCGGGTCCAGCGTCCGCCCGCGATGTTTTCCCCGGCCAGGTTGACGATGGCGGTATCCGGACCGAGCACGTCGGGCCAGTCGCCATTGTTCCAGGGCATGCCGATGACGCCCCCGTTCTCGAACACGGTGGCGACCTTGCCGGGATTGCGCGAGAGGATGAGGATTTCCCACCCGTGTTCCCGCAGTTCCCTGACCAATTCCCTGCCGATGAAGCCGGTTCCTCCGGCGATTACAGCACGCACGTCGAACTCACTTTGTCTGCGTTCCAAACTCGGTACGCGCACAGGATAGCACGTGTCTGAGGTTATTGCCAGACGCTAAAATATTTTAGGTGGTTGGACGCGCGGAAAGAACCGGTCAGTCCACGTAACGGACGGGCTCGGCGGCCCGGGTGACGCTGTCCGGGAGATGGATGTTCCAGCGTCGCAGGCCGGAGCGGCTGAAGAGGAACTGGCCGTCCTTGGGCGTGACGGGGTAGAGGCTGCCCGCGGGCTCGCCGTCGAGAATTTTGAGAACCAGTTCGGCGGCGGCCTCGCCCTGTGGCCGGCCGGAGTTGA
This sequence comes from Desulfovibrio sp. Huiquan2017, assembly GCF_017351175.1. Lineage (NCBI taxonomy): Bacteria > Pseudomonadati > Thermodesulfobacteriota > Desulfovibrionia > Desulfovibrionales > Desulfovibrionaceae > Desulfovibrio > Desulfovibrio sp. Huiquan2017. The sequence goes on from NZ_JAFMPN010000015.1 coordinate 69,129, forward strand.
CCAGCCCGCCCACGGCCCGGTCCGGGCCCACGGAGAAGTCCCAGTAGCCGAAGACCGGCACCGAGGCGTTGGCCGAGGTCCAGGTGATGACCGTGTCGTAAGGCACGTGCATTCCCTGGTCGTCGGTCAGGCTGTGGTAGAGTCCGGCAAAGATGGCGTTGTAGCCCCGGTCTCCGGCCGAAAGCACGGCCTGTTGCCATTCGGCGAAGGTTCCGACCTGCCGGACGTCGGCGCTCGTCCCACCGAGCTTCAGGGAGGTCTTGTCTTTGAAGGCGGTGTTCATGATCACCTGGGAGGTCGCCCCGGAGTCAAAGAGGATGAGGCTTCGCTTGAGCTTGGGACCCATGATCTCGCGGAGGAATATGAGCGAGCGTTTGTACAGGGGGCGTTCCAGCACGCCGGTGGCCCCCTCCATCCCGCCGAGGTAGGTTCTCGGGTTCTGATTCACGCCCAGGAAGACCAGGGGAATGCCTTTGCGCATGACCCTCGGTCCCAACAGTCTGACCGCGTTGTCGTCGGTCAGCACGACCACGTCCGGTTTGGCTGCCTCGATGGCCTGCCAGGCCCGTTCGGCGGCGTCCCGGTACGCCTCGGGCGGGATGCGTTTGGTATCCATGTCGAAGCCGTCAATGCGGGCCCGGGACGCGAGCCGTTCGCGCAGGGCGTCGTTGTGCGCCCGGACCCAACTGTGGTTGATGTCGTAGCTGTTGACCACCATCACGAGGGCGGTTTCGGCCGAGGACGGCCGAGGAAACGCGAAGAGCCCCGAGAGGGCGGCTATGGTGATGACGGTTATGGCATAACGCACGGCGATTCCTTTCGATGTTTCGAAGGGCGCGGCATGCGGCCTTTCAAGAAGGCGGTTATCATATTTTTGAGGTTGGAAACAACCGTCCTTATCTTGGGCCGCCGGGGGGAGGCGACGGTCAGGCGTCGTGCAGCTCGACGATGAAGACCGTGCCTCGGGGATGGTTGGAGGCGGCGCGGACCATGCCGCCGTGATCCGAGACGATGGACCGGACGATGGTCAGGCCCAGCCCGGTGCCGCCTTTTTTCTCGGTGTAGTAGGGCTCGAACATGCGCGAGGAGTCCTTGGGCAGGCCCGGGCCGTTGTCGGCCACGGAGATGGTCACGGTGCCCGCGTCCCGGTCGTGGGTGGCGGAGATCTGGACCTCGCCGTCCCGGGCGTCCTTGAGCGCCTCGGCCGCGTTGGTGAACAGGTTGATGAGCACCTTGCGGATGCCTTCGCGGTCGAAGGGGAACTCGCCGATCTCGGTGGAGAGGGAGAGATCCCACTTGATCCGGCGATGGGTGTTGGCGAACATGGCCGTGACCTCTTCGAGCAGCGGAGCGAGCTGGTCGGGCCTGGGCTGGACCTCGGGCAGCTTGGCGTAGGCCGAGAACTCGGTGACCATGTTCTGGAGCCGCTCCACCTGGTTGACGATCAGGCCGGTGCATTCGTCGAAGGTGTTCTCGCCGATGCGCCCCCCGTATTTGCGTTGCAACCGTTGGGCGGACAGCTTGATGGGCGTGAGCGGGTTCTTGATTTCGTGGGCGATGCGCCGCGCCACCTCGCGCCAGGCCGCCAGCCGCTGGATCTTCTCCAGTTCGGTGATGTCTTCGAACACGGCCACGTGACCCGCGTCCCGGCCGCCCACGTTCTTGAGCGAAACCACGTTGACCAGCACCTTGATGAGCTTGCCGCGCACGGGCAGGTCGAGCTGCCGTTGCCAGACCCCGCCGGGCTTGGTGGACAGTTGGGTCAGCGCTTCTTCGACCATGGACGCGAAGTCGCCGGACAGGAAGCGGTAGGGGACCTTGCCGATGAGAAATTCGCCGGGAATGCCCAGGATGCTCTCGGCGGCGGTGTTGACCGTGCCGATGCGTCCCTCGGCGTCCATGGAGATGACGCCCGAGGTGATGTTGTTGAGCACGGCCTCGATGTACTGCCCGCGCCGCTCCAGCTCCTGGTTCTGCTGGGCCAGGCGCTCGTTGGCTTGCTGCACGGAATGCTGGCTCTGCTCCAGATCTTCGGCCATGCGGTTGAAGGACTGGACCAGGAAGCCGAGTTCGTCGTCCGAGCGATCCTCCAGGCGCACGGACAGGTCGCCGCGTCCGATGCGCTCCGTGCCCGCGGCCAGAGCCTGGACCGGAGCGGACAACTCCTTGGCCAGCCGGAACCCGAACCAGATGGCCCCCAGGATGATGAGCAGGGCCATGACCCCCAGGGTCAGGTACAGGTTCATCTTCCACGGGTATTTGCGCGTCTTGAGTTTTTTGTACTCGTCGAGGCCGCGCACGATCTGGTCGAGGCGGTGCAGCAGCCCCTGGCCCACGGTCTCGCCGAGCACCAGGTAGCCGGTCTTGCCCTCATCGACCGGAGTCACGCCGAGCACGAGGTCCGAGCCGGGCTTGGGGATGATGGTCGTCCACGAGCGGGGGTCGGCGCGCAGGGACTGCCAGTCGATCTTTTCCTTGATCTCGGGCCAGGCTTGGCTCCATTGGCCCGTGGCGTGGGTGTTCTGCTCGTTGCCCTCGGGAGTGATCACGCCCACCAGGCTGAGGTCGTACTCGTCGAACTTCCTGTTCAGGTAGTTGTCCATTCCCTTGCCGCCCCAGGCGAACTTGGAATCGATGATATCCTTGATCATGACCGCGCCGCGCCGTTCCAGGCGGTCCTGGGCCGAACCGTAGAAGGCCCGTCCGAGCTCCAGGGCCTGCTCCATGGATTCCTCCACCTGGCCCTTGAACCAGTAGTCCACCGAGGTCTGCACGAACTTCACCGAGACCAGGTAGATGAGCACCGTGGGGATGAGCGACAGCGAGATGAAGGCCAGGACCAGCCGCGTGCGCAGCTTGGACCCGAGCACCCGGCGGCGGCGTTCCAGGACCAGGCGCACCGCGTTGCGGGCGACGTAGAAGAGCATGGCCAGCAGGAAGACCACGTTCAGGATGAGCAGGTTGAGGATGAGGTAGTAGTCGCCGCTGAGATATTTGAGCTCGGCCCAGGTCAGCCCGGCGATGAGCACGATGAATATCAGGGCGATGACGTACTCGCGCCGGTGTCTCCGTTCGTCACTGCGGCTGGTGGAGCTGATGCGGATCGGGTCGGGCGTCACGAGTTGGCCATCCTAAAAGGTGAAATCCAGTTGGAAGGAGTTGTCGGCACCGGGGTCCCAGGACCAGAAATAGAGAAAACGCATGACCCCTTCGGGCGCGTCTTCCTCGTTCATGGAGGTGTGCAGGCGCAGGGAGTATTTTTTGCCCTTGTCGAGCAGCGTCCACGAGCCGATCGTGGCTTCGATGGTTCCCCACCCCTGGTCCAGGATTTTACCCAGATCCTTGTCGCGCAGGGGATTTTCCCGGCCGGGCAGGGTCATGACGAATTCCTTGGTCAGCGAGTCGAAGCTCAGGCGGCTGCGGAAATGGACTTCGGTGATCTTCCGGTCCAGCCAGTAGTCGCGCGGCTCCAGCAGGCTGACCTCGCACTTGAGCACCAGCACGACCCCGTCCTCCAACTCGCCCTTTAAAATGGGCTTCTCCTCCACCGCGATGCCGAAGAGCGCGGTCAGCCTGCCGTGCTTGTTGGCCAGGGTCGGGGCCATCAGGCTCAGGCTCTGGGCCAGGGCCGCGCCCGCGCAGAGAAACACGGCCAGGAGCGCCGTCGGGATGAGGATGGCCGGACACGTTCCGGCCCGCTTGCTGTAAGGGATGCGCATTATTTCTGTGGATGTATCAGCACCCGTTTTAAAGGACAAGTCTGGACCCTTGTCTTTTCCCCGTCCAGCAGGGTATGGCTGGATGCAGGATTCCACCCCGCAACAGGAGTTCCCCCGTGCAGAAAGAACTGCTTCTCGCCATCGGCGACGACCGCGCCGCCTCCTACAATCTCCGCTTTCTCAAGGATGTCTTCGACTCGTTCTGCGACCTTAAGCTGACCTTGTTCTACGCCGCCCCCCGTTCCGCCCTGTGGGACAAGCAGGACGCAGGACTGCCGCCCGGGGACGACGCAGTGAGCGAGTTTCTGGCCCACAAGAAGGGCAAGGGCAGGAAGGCCCTGGAGGACGCCAAGCGCTGGATCACCGACATCGCCGGGTGCGACGGCCGCAACGTTCGCACCAAGATCGTCCACTCCCGCCTGGGCACCGCGCGCGAACTTATCTGCGAGGCGCGCGAAGGCCTCTACGACGCCCTCATTCTCGGCCGCAAGGGCTTCTCCTGGTTCGAGGAGATTTTCGAAAATTCCGTGTGCCATGAGCTTCTCTGGCAGGATCTCGATTTTCCCATCTGGGTCTGCAAGCGCCCTTCCCAGGTCTCGCGTCGGAATGTGCTCCTCTGTCTCGACGGCTCGGACCCGTCCCTGCGCATGGCCGACCATGCGGGCTACATGCTCGCCGAGGAACCGCGCCATTCCTTCGTCCTCTTTCACGTGGCCCAGAAGGGCTACGCGGAAGCGCGGTCCGAGCACATCTTCGGCCAGGCCCTGACCCTCCTCGCCGACCACGGCGTGTCCGAGGACCGCATCGAAATCAAGATGGTCACGGGCGGCAACGCCTACAAAGCCATTCTCAAGGAGGCCCGGGCCGGACATTACGCCGCCGTGGCCGTGGGCCGACGCGGCGAGGGCGCGCAGACCCGCAAGGAAACCCTCTTTCCCAGCACTGTTTGCGTCAATCTCCTGCGCCAGTTGCAGGAAACCGCCCTGTGGATCAGTAAATAAACAAAGCGGCGTTCCGTCCGCCGCTGCGCCCCCTCAATCAGGACATTGAGAGGGGCGCTTCTCTTTGTAACGTCGTCCATCCCTTCCGCTCCCTGGATAAAAATCGTCCGCCGGGAGCCGGGTGCCCGCCCTTCGGGCGCGTCCGTGCGCGCATTCTCCCGCCGCCTTGCGCCGTATCGGGCTTTGGCCTCTGCGCTTTTGAATCTCCATCCCTGTCAAGTTGATTTTTTATACCTCTCAAGCGCTTTTCCCATACATTCGCCGACATTTCGGGGTGGGTGGAAAAACCGGGCCTATACTCCTGCCAAACACTTTAACAGGAGGATTTCACCCATGGGAGGATCTGGATCTTTGATAGGCAGCGTGTTCGACGGATTGACCCAGCTGCTCAGTCCGGACCGGGGCGACGATTCGAGCGAAGCCTTGAAGGAGGAGCGGGAGGCCCGGGAGCGCGAGCAGGCGCGCGAGGAGGCCGAGGAGCGCAGCCAGAAACGGGAAAAGGTCCTGGAGGCGCGCCAGATCGAAAGCAGGCGCAAATCCGAGAGCCTGCTCACCCAGGGCGCAGCGTCGCTGACGGGTGCCCCGGAGGTTTACGGCAAGGCCCTTAAGACCAAGTTGGGGGAGTAGCATGGACAGAACCGAACTGGCCCGCTCCCTGCTGACGCGTTTCGCCGGCCTGGAAGAGGCCCGCCGCCCGTGGGTGGCTTCATGGCAGGAGCTGACGGAATACATGTTGCCCCGCAAGAACAGCTTTGCCGGGTCCGGGGGCCGCGCGCTCGGGCGCGGCCGGGTCGGGGACGAGCGCATCTTCGACTCCACGCCGCTGCATGCGTTGGAATTGCTGGCCTCCTCGCTGGGCGGGCTGCTGACCAATCCCTCGTTGCCGTGGTTCGACATCTCGGTGAGGGACCGGAGCAAGGCCGACGGGGACGAGGTCCGCGCCTTCATGCAGGAGGCCCGCGAACGCATGGTCTCGGTCTTCAACAGCGAGGACACCGGGTTTCAGGCACACGTGCACGAGTTGTATCTGGACGTGGCCCTGTTGGGCACGGCGATCATGTACGTGGAGGCGGACCCGGGAACCGTGGTCCGTTTTTCGGCCCGGCCGCTGGGCGAGGTGTTCGTGGCCGAGTCCGCGCGCGGCCAAGTGGACACGGTGTACCGCAAATACGAGGTCACGGCCCGCCAGGCCATCCAGGAGTGGGGCGCGGGCTGCTCGGACGAGACCCGGCGCAAGGGCGAGGAGAAGCCCGAGGAACCGGTGGAAATCCTGCACGCGGTCTTTCCGCGCATGGACCGGAATCCGGGGGGCTTCGGCTCGGCCCACTTTCCGTTTGCCAGCGTGTACCTGGAAGTCGGGAACAACCATGTGCTGGAGGAGAGCGGCTACCTGGAGATGCCGTACATGGTCCCGCGCTGGGCCAAGGCCGCGGGCGAGATCTACGGCCGGGGGCCGGGACAGACCGCGCTGTCCGATACCCGGGTGCTCAACGCCATGGCCCGGACCGCGCTCATGGCCGCCGAGAAGATGTCCGACCCGCCGCTGATGGTCCCGGACGACGGCTTTCTCGGGCCGGTTCGTTCCGGGCCGGGCGGGCTGTCCTATTACCGGGCCGGGACCACGGACCGCATCGAGGCGTTGCCCGTGAACGTGGACCTGCGCGCGGCCGAGGATATGATGAACGGTCGCCGGGAGTCCATCCGGCGGATATTCCTGTCCGATCAACTGACCCCGGAAGGCCCTGCGGTCACGGCCACCGAGGCGGTTATCCGCCAGGCCGAAAAGATGCGCGTGCTCGGCCCTGTGCTGGGCCGGTTGCAAACCGAGTTCCTTGGACCGCTTATCAAGCGGGTCTTCCGCATCATGCTGCGAGGCGGGGCGCTGCCGCCGTTTCCGGAGGGGATTTCCCCGGACGACGTGGAGGTGCGCTACACCTCGCCCGTGACCCGCGCCCAGAAACAGTACGAGGCCCAGGGCCTGGCCCAGGTCATGGAATACCTGTCTCCCCTGGTGGGCGGCCAGGACGCCTTCGGGATCATGGACAATTTCGACACCGACCGGGTGGCCCGGCATGTGGCCGAACTGTTCAACACCCCGGCCGACTACCTCAAGTCCGAGGAACGCGTGGCCGAGGGGCGGGCGCGAAAGCGGCAGGCCGAGAGTTCGCAGCGGACCGCGTCCACCGTGGCCGATGCGGCGGCCATCGCCAAGACCCTGTCTGAGGCCTACACGGACCGTCCCAGCGCCCTGACCGAACTGTGGTCCATGCTGACCGGGACCGTGGCGGCCCAGGCCGCCGCCTCATCCGGCGACGCTTCCGGCGCGGGCGGGCCGGCCGCGAGCGGGGAGGTCCCCCATGCCTGAGACCAGTCCTCTTGAACTGCACCGGGCCTACCGGCGGCTTTTCGAGTCCGCCGACGGGCAGGTGGTCATGGCCGACCTGGAGCGGCGCGGCTGCTTCATGCGGCCGACCTATTCCACGGACCGGGGCCGGACCGAATTCAACGAAGGCCGCAGGTCTCTGGTCCTGCACGTGAAGCACATGCTTGAACCCGAAAACTTCATCGAAAAGGAGAACGAACGATGACCGACAAGAATGTGGAAAAGTGGCAGATGACCCTGCCCGAGGAATGGACCGTCCGCCAGGTGGGCGAGGACGGGACCGTGACGGAGGTCCCCCTGCGCGATCATCCGGCGCTGGCCAAGTACGCCACCAAGGACGAGGCCGTGAAGGCCCTGGTCCATGCCCAGCGCATGCTGGGCAAGGCCCCGGAGGGATATGTGCGCCTGCCCGGCGACCAGGATTCGCCCGAGGACGCGGCCGCCTTCTACGCGGCCCTGGGCAGGCCGGAAAAGCCGGACGGTTACGGGTTGCCGGACATGGCCCTGCCCGACGGCTTCAAACTGCGCGAGGATCTGGTCGGCGGCCTGCGCGAAAAGGCCTTCGAGCTGGGATTGACCCCGGCGCAGGTAACCGGCCTGTATCAATGGTTCCTGCCCCAGGTCCTGAACACCCATCATGCCATGGAGGCCGAGGCGGCCAAACTGCGCGATGCCGAGCTGGATTCCCTGCGGAGCGTGCATCGGGGCGACACCCCGTCCCTGCTGGACTCGGCCCTGCGCGCGGCCGAGGCCGTGGGCGGGCGGGAGTTGCTCGCCGCCCTGGACGAAACGGGCGCGGGCAACCGGGCGGCGGTCATCAGCGCGTTCGCCAAGATTGCGCCCCTGGTTCTGGAGAGCGGCTTGCGCGGTTCGGCCCGGGGCTGGGGCGAGGACCTGACCATCGAGCGGCTGCGCGAAATGATGCAGGACCCGCGCTACAAGGACCCGACCAAGCGCGAGGATTCGTTCGTGAAAAAGGTCAACCAGGGCTTCGAGACGCTCTATCCCGGCGAGTATGTGCCGGGCAGCCGGATTTAGGCGGGCTGTTGAAGGGGGGCGCATTGCCGTTTTGGGGAATCCGCCGCCCGGCCCACGCGAAGGACGTGCGGCGGGGCGGATCTCCCGATCTTCCCGCGTCCGGCATCAAACCGCTCTTGAAGGGCTCGCAAGACGATGCGGAGGCCCCACCACACCCTATCCTGAAAACGGGCCGGGGGCGAAAGCCTCCGGCCCGCAATCCGGGAAAAGAACGATGAACGGCCCGGGCAATGGCGGCGCATTTGGCCCCATCGGCACGGAGAGGGACGCCTGCCGCCCCCGGTGCCCAGGTGGCTATTCCGCTTCGGCGGCGGCTTCGAGGTCGGCCATGAGCGCGTCGAGGTCCAGGCCGTAGCGGGCGGCGACGTCGGCCACGGTTTCGAACAGGGCCTTGCAGAGCAGGCACTCGCCGGCCTGTTCGTCGCGGGCGCGGAAGACCGGTTCGGTGGCGCGGTATCGGTGGACGATGTCCAGAAGGGTCATGTCCGGGGTGACGTGTCGGCTCACGGGAGTTCCCTCATGGCCCGTTCCAGCGCCTGCGGGATGTGCGGGACCAGTTCGCCGATCTGCGAGGCCGGGGTTGGAGCGGCGGCCTCGCCTGCGTAGCGGTTGGCCTGGGCCGCCAGATGCGCGGCCCGGGGCGCGGGCAGTCCGGAGGCCATCAGGGCGCAGGCCATGCCCGTGACCGTGTCGCCCGTGCCGCCCATGGCCTCCATGGCCTCCACGGACGGGGCGGCGACCTCGGCCAGGACCCCGGTGCGGTCGGCGATGCGGTCGATGCGTCCCTTGACCAGCAGGCAGCGGGCCGCATTCTCGTTGCGGTAGGCGCGCTCGATGAGCTCGGGCACGCGGTTTTCGTCCTGGAGAATGAACCCGCGCGTGTAGAAGGGGTGTGGTGCGGCTTCGTCCGCCAGGAAGGCCAGTTCTCCCGCGTCGGGCGTGAACAGGGCGTATTCCCCGGCGAATCCGCTCATCTTGGCCGCGTACATGAACCCGGCGTCCGCGATGAGCTCGGGCGGTCCGGCCATGGCCTGGGCGGCCATGAGCACGCGGTTGTGCCAGTCCACGTCGGGCTGGAGATAGTGGAAGGCCAGGACCGAGCAGGCGCGTCCGGGCAGGACTTCGGTCAGATGGCGGTACAGTTCGCGGCTGCCGTGGCCGAGTCCCTCGTCCCCGACCAGCAGGGCGTGGGGCGCGGGCAGGCCGAGAAAAGCGCAGGTCGCGGCCGCCGCGGCCAGCAGGGCCGGGGTGCCCCGGTCCGGGGGCAGGGCGCGGCCGTCTACCACAAGGTCGCCCCGGGTTGTTTCCACGGGCGCGTCGAGGACCGGAACGGCCGGGTCGGGGACGGTTCCGACTACGACGAGCATAACCGCAGCATCTCCTCATAGGCCAGTTCCAGGGCGTAGCCGCACAGGGTGTGGCCGATCTCCCTGGGGGCGGGGGCCTCGTCCAGGGTGCGGCCGATGAGCCGGGCCGCGATGTAGGGCACGTCCGGGCAGCCGCCGCCGGACACGTTGACGATGGTCCGGGTCTTCTTTTCCACGGTCAGCTTCATGTTGGCCGCGCGGACCATGAGGTGGTCACCGAAATCTTTGACCTGAAAGAGGTTCACCGGATCGAGCAGAGGCCCGGTTACCGGCACGCTCTCCATGGGCGGAATCCCGGCCTCGTCCAGGGTGCGCAGGATGTCGAGCTTTTCCATGAGTGGAAACTCGACCACAAGGTCGCATCCTTTCTGGATCTCCGGGGGCGGTCCCATGACCCGGATCTCCCGGCCGGATGCCTTGAGCACCTTTTCGGCCCGGATGACCTCGCTGGTGTGCTCGAAAACGAGCAGGCCCCGGTCCGCGCGCGGTTTGGCGCGCGGGCCGGAAGCCTTTCTTTTGAACAGATTGCCCAGGGCCAAGCTAGTCCCCGAGCAGTTTCAGGCGGAACTCGCCGCCCTCTTCGGTGATGGACTCCACTTTCCAGCCCTTGCCTTGAGCGGCCCGGGCCACGTTTTCCTTGGACGCCTCGGTGTCCACCAGGACCTCGAGTTCGCCCGAGCCCATGGCCGTGATCTTGGCCAGGGTATCCAGTACCGGTTGGGGGCAGGACAAGCCCCGCGCATCGACTACTTCACTCATGATGTCCCTCCTAGGCCGCTTTCTTGCGCATGGTGAAACCGATGAACAGGCAGATGGCCAGGCCGATGAACACGGCCGCGATGCCGTGCGGGCCCACGCCCTTGGGCGAGCTGGCCAGGCCGAAGTTGTGGGAGAAACCCGCTCCCACGATCATGCCGAGGACGAATACGGCGGCGTCGCCGTCGCCTTCACCGGCCATGAACAGTTGCCTGCCGGGGCAGCCGCCGGCCAGAGCGAAGCACAACCCGGCCAGGACCATGCCCATGAAGTTCCACAGGCTTTGGGTGTGGGCCACGGGCTGACCTTCAAAGCCCATGTGGAACTGACCGAAGATCAGGTTCACGGCAAAGGCGGCCGCCAGCAGGGCGATGACGCCCGAGAGCAGGTGCACCTGCTTGAACAGGATCAGGTCGCGGAAGGCGCCCATGGTGCAGAACCGGCTGCGCTGGGCGATGATGCCCACGAGCAGGCCCACGCCGAGCGAGATGAACAGGGGCGCGTGCATGGCCCCGGGGCCCTTGAGGCTGTAAAAGAGCACCCCGGACTTGGCCGCGTCGGCCACCTGGGGATAGATGAACAGCAGGGCCAGGAATCCGGCCATGATCAAGGGCATGATCAGGCCCACGGACGAATAGGTCTTCTGGGCGCGGCCCAGGTTGTACCCTTGGCGGAAGAACAGGGTGCCGATGCCGATGCCGACGATCAGCCCGGCGATGCCGTACAGGGCGTTCAGGTCGCCGCCCGCCAGCCGCAGGATGGCCCGCCACGGGCAGCCCAGGAAGACCAGGGCCCCGATCATGGCGAACACGCCGAGCACGAAGCGGACGATAGGCGCGGACCCGGCCCTGGGCCGGAAGTCCCTGCCCATGAGGGCGGCCGCCAGCGAACCGAGCACGAAACCGATGATTTCCGGTCGCATGTATTGGACCACGCCCGCCCGGTGCAGCCCGACGGCCCCGGCGATGTCGCGTTCGAAGCAAGCTACGCAAATGCCCATGTTTCCCGGGTTGCCCAGGTACTGCAGCAGAGCGGCCAGGCCGCCGATGACAAGCCCGACGGAAACGATGCCTTTCCGCGAGGCAAAAAAGTTGGTCATACCTCCTCCTTGTGTAAAAAACAAAATTCCCCCAATTCCGCCACAAAACATAGAGGAATTCATTGCCTTGAACCAATCTTTTTCTATCTTTGCTATAGGACTATTCTATAGATTTTTTCGATAGAAACACTTGCTGGCCATTGCGGCAACAAGGGGAAGGCGGTCTGGTGTGTGCGGGGCGCGGCGGAGAGGGGGAGCGCATCGGGCCGGACGGGGGGTGCCCGTCCGGCCCGACGAACGGGCGGCTAATCCTGAATGTCGGACAGGGTCTGCCTGAAGGTCTCGATCTGCGGGCCGCCCAGGGACACGGCCTTGCGCGCGGCGGCGAGCGCCTCGTCGTGGCGGCCGAGTTCGTCCAGGACGTAGGCCAGGTTGTTGAATGCGATGCCGCTGTCCGGCTTGACCTCGGTGGCCCGGAGGAAGGCTGTGGCCGCGCCGTCGGCGTTGCCCAGGGAGTAGCGGGTGTTGCCCAGGCCGATCCAGGCGTCGTGGCTTTGCGGCCAGCGGGCCGTTGCCGCCGCATAGGCCTGTTCGGCGGCCGCCCATTGCCTGGTCCGCTCCAATCCCACGGCTCCGTCGAGCCATTCGGTCTCCCGCACTGTGGCGGGCAGGCGCGAGGGCGGCAGGACCATGAGGCCCCAGAACTCCGGGCCCCAGGTGTTTTCAAAGACCCGCCAGGGGGTGCGCCGGTTGCGGGTGAGGCCGGAGTTGAGCAGGACATCGCCGGTGTCGCGGTCCAGGCCGACGACCACGGCGTAGTGCCAGACCGGATACCAGGACAGGCCGAGATTCTGGAGGACGATGACCGGGTTGCCCGCGTCAATCTCGGCGGACAGTTGGTCCGCGCCGTGGATGACATAGGCCATGCGCCCGTGGCGGCGGGCGGCGGTGATCATGTCGGGCTGGATGCTTCCCCGGCTTGCCGGGGTGTAGACCTCGGGGGCCAGGGCGTCCGGTTGCGCGGGCAGCCCGCTCCAGGTCATGGCCATGGCCAGGGCGGCCGGGCCGCACTGGTACTCTTCCTGCGGGAAGAAGGGCACGTCGTGGACGCGGGTCAGGGGCGCGCCGGTGGGCGAAGGCGGCATGACGCCGCCGTACAGGCTGCATCCCGACCCCAGGGCCAGGAGCAGCAACAGGAGACAGGCGGCAGCCGCACGGCCGCCGCCTGAAAGGGTGTGAAGCATGATGCGTCCGTTAATTGGCCTTCTTCACGAACGGGAAGACGTCCGTGGCACCGGCCATGTCGGTAATGAGCAGGATGATGAAGACCAGGAGCGCGGCTCCGACCAGGACGCCGAAGAAGCCGCCGCCCGCGGGCAGGTCGTTCACATGCTCCGCAATGCGGTTGATCTCGGCGTCGGACAGGGCGCTGACGCGCTGTTCCACCTCGGACACGGACAGGCCCTTGCTTTCCAGGACCTGACGCACATCGTCGCGCTGGAGCTGGGCCAGGACCATGGCGCGGTTTTCCGCGTTGCGGTTGGCCGCCATGGCGGCCTCGGTGGACACAAGCCCGGCTCTGGCCGCCGACACATTCAGGGTGAGCAGGGCCAGGACCACAAACAGGCAGACGGATTTGCTGAACTTATTGCACATTTTGCGGGATCCTCCGGGTTGTCGTTTTTCTCGGACTTGCGTGTTATAGCCTACGGCGGGCCGTACCGCAAATGGCGGTTGGGCCTTTCGGGCTGGAATTTCGGGCCGCATCCGGCCCTTGACACCGCCCTCCACTGTCCTGCAAGGAACGCCCATGCATAATCTTATCGAGCTGAACAAGAACGACCTCGAGGCCTTTGTGGCCGAAGACCTCAAGGAACCCCGCTACCGGGCCGAACAGATCTGGCAATGGCTGTGGCAAAAGCGCGTGCGCGGCGTGGAGGCCATGACCAACCTGTCCAAGTCGCTGCGCGAGAAGCTGGCCTCCATGGCGACCATCGCCTGGCCGGAGATCGCCCAGGTGGCCGAGAGCCGGGACGGGACCATCAAATTCTTGCTGAGGCTTTCCGACGGCAAGCTCATCGAGACGGTGCTCATCCCCATGCAGGACCGCTATTCCCAATGCCTGTCCACCCAGGTGGGCTGCGCCATGGCCTGCACGTTCTGCAACACCGGCAAGCTCGGCTTCGAGCGCAATCTGACCTACGGCGAGATCATGGGCCAGATTCTGGTGGGCCGCCAATATCTGGCCGACCGGGGGATGAATGAGCTCAAGAACCTCGTGTTCATGGGCATGGGCGAACCGCTGCTGAATCTCGACACGCTCGTCCGGGTCCTGACGGACCTGCCGTGCGAACGCGGCCTGTCCCTGTCCTGGCGGCGGTCCATGGTCTCCACCGTGGGCTTTCCGGACAAGCTCAAGATTCTGGGGGACCTGGAAATCGCCTTGCCCGCCATCTCCCTGCACGCGCCCACCCAGGAGCTGCGCGCGCGGATCATGCCCAAGGCGGCCAAGGTCCACCTGGACGACCTCATGGCCGCGCTTGCGGCCTATCCCATGCGTCCGCGCGAGCGGATCACCTTCGAATACCTGCTGCTCAAGGACGTCAATGACTCCATGGAGCACGCGGACCAACTGGCGAAACTCATCGACCGCAAAAAGGGCAAGATCAACCTCATCGCCTACAACGCCACCGAGGGGATGCCCTACGGCGCGCCGGACCGCGACCGGGTCGAGGCCTTTGAAAAGCGGCTGTGGGACCACGGCCTGACCGCTTTCATCCGCCGCTCCATGGGGGCCGACATCAAGGCGGCCTGCGGCCAGCTCAAGGCCGACAGCCTCGAAAAAGGAACGGTCCCTCCGGTCTCCTGAAAAGGAAAAGCATGTTGAAATCCGCCTTGCGGCGGAAACGGGATGACTCCGCCCGGACTCCTCGCGTCCCGGAGCGCGCCCTTTGGTGCGGGCTTTCCGGCTGCGCCGATGTGCGGCTGCGAAAAGGGAGCCGACGGGATAGGTCCCATCGAAAAAGGGCGGCTTAACGGTCCAGGCCGTGCTTGCGGCGCAGGCTGTTCACCAACTGGGAACGGGTGTTCATGAATTCGTCGAACTGCCGCATGACCCGGGGGCGTCTGATGGAGGACAGCCGGTAGACGCCGTCCACGTGCGGCAGCGAGGGGTCGTAGACCAGCTTGTCCCGAATGCCCATGGTCGTCAGCAGGTGGCGGGCCGCCTGCACGCAGGCGTAGACGCCGTCCACCCTGCCTCGGATTCCCTTGCTCAGCAGCCCGGAGATGGTCAGGTTTTCCGATATCCGGATGGTCCTGGAGTCGATGGGCGGATCGAGCAGCCACGGCTCGAATCCGGCGAGGATGCCCAGGGTCTTGATCACCTGCATGCCCTTGCCCACGTTCTCGGGCTTGACCAGGATGCCGTCGGTGAATGAGCAGATCGGGACGGAATACGCGATTTGCAGCCCCTTGCGCCGGGACGGATGCCAGGTTGGGGAATCCGGAAATTTCAAGTCCAGGGAGCGACCCTCCAGGTATTCCTGGTAGAGCCGTTTTACCGGCAGGGGCACGTAGGCCATGGTGTAGCCGTATTCGATGGCGAAGGAATCCAGAAGATCGCGGGCGAAGCCCTCGTAGTCGCCGTTTCGGAAGGAGCCGTAGGGCGGGTAGTCGATGCTTTCCACCCCCACGGTCAGCCGGATGGGTTCGGCCCGGGCCGGGCCGGGCGACAGCGCCGGGGCGCAGAGTGCGCAGAGGACGCAGAGCGCGGCGAGCAGAGCCCGTTGGCGGTGCGCGGCCGGGACGGCGGGGCGATGTGCGGATCGGAGAGGCATGTTCGTCTAGGGTTCCTCGGATCAGGTCTCGGGGCCTTGCCGGAGATAACGCGTATTCGTTCGGCTGGCAATGTCCGTCTTCGGTCCGGCCGCCGGAAAGGCCCGAGATCCGGGGGTTGCCATCCCTCTGCTACATATGTATGGGTAGCGCCAGCCGCAGAAGCGCTGCGGACATCATATATCAGGAGTGCAGCATGGCAGCCACCGTGGACGAAATCACCATCAACTATTCCGAAGACAACCAGCTCATCGTCAAGGAGCTGGATAAGGTCGTGCTTTCCAAGGGCGCCTGGACCACCATCGTGTTCCGCTACCAGGAACTCAATCGCGCCAAAGGCGAGTACGGCCCGGACAAATACACCATCCGCCGCTATCAGAAGGTGGACGGCACCTATCGCCCCAAGTCCAAGTTCAACATCTCCTCCCAGGCGCAGGCCCGGAAGATCGTGGACGCCCTGGGCGCCTGGATCGACTAGGCGGACGGATCCTTTCATGTTTTTGGGCGCGCACATGTCCATCGCCGGGGGCCTGCACATGGCCTTTGAACGGATCATGCGGGTGGACGGCACGGCCCTGCAGATATTCACCCGCAACCAGCGGCAGTGGAAGGTCCCCGCACTGAGCGAGTACGACGCGGAACTGTTCGCGGCGGCCTGGGACCAATGGGGCGACTACCCGGTCGCGGCCCACGACTCCTATCTGATCAATCTCGCCTCGGACAAACCGGACCTGCTCAAGCGCTCGACCCTGGCCTTTGCCGAGGAACTCCGGCGCATCGAGACCCTGTCCATCCCGTACCTGGTCACCCATCCGGGCTCCCACCTGGGCGCGGGCGTGGAGGCGGGCATCGAACGCTATGCGGCCAACCTGGACCGGGCCATCGAAGCGTCCGGCACGGAAAGCGGGTTGGTCCTGCTGGAGACCACGGCCGGGCAGGGCACCAATCTGGGGGCCTCCTTCGAGGAGCTGGCCGCCATTATCGAGGCCTCGGCCCACCCGGGCCGCCTCGGGGTCTGCTACGACACCTGCCACACCTTCGCCGCCGGGTACGACATCCGCACCCCGGCAGCCTATGCGGCCACCTTCGAGGCCTTCGACCGGGTCATCGGCTTGGACCGCTTGAAGTTTTTCCACCTGAACGACTCCAAGAACGAACTCGGCTCCCGCAAGGACCGGCACGAACACATCGGCCGGGGCGCGATCGGCGAGGAGGGGTTCCGCAACCTCATGCGCGACCCGCGCTTCGCGGACGTTCCCAAGACCCTGGAGACCCCCAAGCAGGAAGACCTCCAGGACGACGTGCGCAATCTGACGCTCTTGCGCGAACTGGCGAAATAGGCTCTCATTCCACCGCAACCGCACTGTTTTTCCCGGATACCGGAGGCCCCGCTTGAAACTGGACGCCATCATCTTCGACTTCGACGGCACCCTGGCCGATGTACCTCTGGACTTCGATTTCATGAAGACCAAGATCGCGGCCCTGGGCGAGGTGTTCATGGACGAGCGCCCGGTGCCGGACGGCACGCCCGCCCTGGAGTGGCTGGACAAGCTCTCCCGGCAGGTCATGGAGCGCGATCGGGACGAGGGCATGGAGTTTTTGTCCCGGGGGCGGCTGGTCATTGCGGCCACGGAGCTGGATGCGGCCCGTGACGGCCGTCTGTACGAGTTCACCCGGCCGGTGCTCGACGACCTCAAGGCGCGCGGCGTGGCCCCGGGCGTGATTTCGCGGAATATCTCGGCGGCCATCAAGACGGTCTTCCCGGATATCGAGGAGCACCTCAAGGTCTTTCTGCCCCGGGAGGCCGCGCCCCGGCTCAAGCCGGACCCGGCGCACCTGCTCCAGGCCCTCGATCTGCTGGGCATTGCTCCCGAACGGGCGCTCATGGTCGGCGATCACCCCATGGATGTGGAGACCGGCAAGCGGGCCGGAGCACTGGCCGCGGGCGTGACCTCCGGGAACATCGACGCCGCCGGTTTCGCTCATCTGGCCCCGGATTTCGTGGCCGCCGACGTGGCCGCGCTCATGCGGGAACTCGAACGGTCCGGGCTGATTTAGTCCAATTCCCAGCAGCGCTTGACGTGGTCGATGACCGCGCGCATGACCGGGTCCTCGTCGTGCCGCTTCAGGTAGACGAAGTTCGCCTGGATGGACAACTCGTCGTAGGACAGGGCATGCACGGGACGGCCGATGCGGTTGGCCGCCTGGACCTCGTTGCGTCGCAGGAAGGAAACACCTTTGCCCGCCGCCACGAGTACGCGGATGACCTCGTCGCCGTCCACTTCCAGCTGGACCGAGGGCTTGATCCCGTGGGACTTGAAGAACGGGTCGATGAGCTGTTGCAACGGGTTGTCGGACGGGTCCATGATCCAGGGCAAGCCGGACAGCCCGGCCAGCCCCTGGTCCACGCGGTCCTTCCAGATGTCCGGAACGGCCACGAAGAAGCGCGTCTTTTCGAGCGGCAGGGCGCATATCTCCGGGTAGCGCGGTTCGCCGAAGATGAATCCGCAGTCCAGCCGTCCGTCGCGGATGGCCCCCTGGACCGAAGTGGAGGCGCGCTGTTGGATCTGGAGCACGATCCGGGGGTGGTCCTCGCCCAGGGACGTCAGCAGGGGCACGATGCGCAGGTACTCGGCGTCCGTATTCAGCCCGAGCGACAGGTCGCCAACCAGTTCGTTGCCCATACTTCGCGCTTCCAGCGTCAGTTCGCGGGCCGTCTTGAGCACGTTTTCGGCCCGGACCTTGATGCGCTCTCCGGCCTCGGTCAGGCGCATGCCCTTGGGCGTGCGGATAAACAGCTTGGTTTCCAGCTCCTCCTCCAGGGCCTTGATGTGGGCGCTGACCGATGGCTGGCTGGTGTGCAGCCGCACCGAGGCGCGGGTCAGGTGTCCTTCCTCGGCCACCACCACGAACGTCTTGAGTTGGTATAATTCCATTCCCGATCAGCCTCCTTGATGTTCTCCATAATCATATCCGATTGAGATCGGGAATGTCATCAGAAATTCCGAACAACTGTATCAAACAAAACAATTGGATTGATTTCGACAAGATCCGTAGATCTGCAGATATGGAAAACCGTCCGTATCGGGCGGCAACACAAGGAGCAACACTATGAGCATGGACAACGATACCCGACTGGCCATGATGCATATGCGCAATGAGGCGCACCGTCACGACAGCGTTCGTCCCCGCCGCAACAACAGCAGGCACATCCGCCCGGCCACCACGGCCCTGGCCGCCTTCGCTCTGCTCCTGTTCACTCGGGTCTTCTAAATTTACGGGAGCGACGCGCTCCCGCTTATACAGCGGGTTGGAGGCGCTCTTGTCCGGGGGATTTGCATCCTTTCCTCCTCACGGACAAGAGCGGCTCTTTTTTTTGGCGCGCGGAGCGCCGGTGGAACGCGGCCCCACGGGCATCCCTTCCGGGGGCCCGTGGGGCCGCGTGCGTCAGGACCGTTTTCTCGTGGCGGCGATGTAGGCGGCGATGGCGCCCATGATGATGGTGCCGCCTAGGGCCGTGGCGGCCGGGGGCTGTTCGCGGAACAGGGCGAAGACCCAGAGAGGCGCGAGAACCGGGCTGATCAGGGCATAGGTGGCCATTTCGGCGGCCGGAATGTAGCGCGAGGAGACGGCGTTCAGGACCCGGCCGAGCGGGGCGGAAAGCAGTCCCATGCAGGCCATGACCAGCCATGTGCGGGCCGGGATGGCCGAGAGGTTGGCCGGGCCGGCCATGACCACGGCCATGAAGAGGCCGCCCAGGCCCACGACCAGCAGTCGGCTCATGGCCTTGAAGTGCCGCCACAGGGCGCCGTTCAGGGCCAGGCAGGTCACGCCCAGCAGGGCCAGGAGATCGCCGTGGATGTTGCCCGATCGCAGGGATCCGGACACGACCACGGCCATGCCGCAGATGACCCCGCCGATGGCCAGCCAGAGTTTGCCGGTGGTGCGCTCCTTCAGAAATATCCAGGCCGCCGCGGCCGTGAGCACGGGCCTGCCGCTCAGGATCATCATGGTGTTGGCCACGGTGGTGTGCTTGATGCTGAGCACGAACATGGAGGCGCTGCCCAGGATGATCAGGCCGGAGAGCACGGCGGGCCAGCCGCTTTCCTTCATGGTTTTGACCAGCCCGCGCTCGTCCGTAACCTGGATGAGCGAGAACATGGACAGCGCGGAGAACAAGCCGAACAGGAACGCGGTTTCATAGCCGCCCACGCTCGACAGGCGGACGAAGATCGGGTCGAAGCTGAGCAGGATGCCGCCCGTGAGGGCCGCCATGCGCCCTTTGGCCTGGGCGTTTTCCGGGATGAGGGTCTTGATTTGCGCTATGGTCATGTGGACTCCTTTTTAATCATACTGATGAGTATGATTTAAGAGAGGAGGGTTCGCCTTGTCAACAAGAATCATACTGTGTAGTATGTTTTTAGTACGGGAGGTTTGGTCATGAAGAAGATGGAAGTGAAGCGGGAGAAGAATCGGGCGGCCATTCTGACGGCGGCCCGGGAGGTCTTTCGTTCCGAGGGATACGTCGGGGCGGGCATGGACCGGATCGCGCAGTTGGCCGGGGTGACCAAGCAGACGGTGTATCGCTATTTCGCGTCCAAGGAGGTGTTGTACCAGGCCTCGCTGGCGGCTCGGCATCAGGACCGCAAGGACGGTTTCCTGGACGCCCTGGACCTGCCCGACGCGCGGGAGGGACTGGCGCGCTTCGCCGAGGGATTTTTGCGGGTGCACATGGCCGAGGACCATCTGGCGTCGGTCCGGCTGCTGCTGTCCGAGGGGCCGACCGCTCCGGAAATGACCCGCGCCTATTATGCGGTGGGACCGAAGTTGACCGAGGCCCGGCTGATCGGATTTCTGCGGGAGCGGCTCGGGTTCGAAGACCCCGAGTACGGGGTCAGGCTTCTTCTGGGCGGCCTATTGTCCCTGCGCATGCATGTTCTGGTGGGGCTGGTCCCGCTGCCGGGCCCGGAGCAACAGCGTGAGCATGCCCGTCGCATCGTGGACGTGTTCCTGGCCGGACGCTCCTGATTTCGAGAGATCCGTCCGCCCGGAGACTGGTCCTATTTCACGGCAACCCAACTGGAGAGGGTGGAGACCAGGGCAACGGCCCCGGCCAGGGCGAGCAGTTGGCTCGCGGGCAGGAATTGCAGGTGGATGAGGAAGGGCGGAAAGTTCAGGGCGTCGGCCAAGGCCGAGTGGGTGGCGGCGAGTAGGCCGATGCCCAGTGCCGCGCCGAGAAGCCCCTGGGCCAGGCCGCCGATGAGCAGAGGCCAGCGGATGTAGGCCGGGCTTGCGCCTACCAGGGAGAGGATTTCGACCTCGTCCATGCGCGTGAGCAGAGAGAGTTTGATGGTGTTGTGGACCACCAGCGAGACGATCAGGGCCAGGAAGCCGAGAACCGGCCAGACCACCAGGCGGGTCAGGGTTCGCCAACCCTGGGCCAGGTCCGCCTGGAACGGGGTGTAGTTGACCTTGTCCACGCCGGGCAGGGATTTGAGCCGGGTCAGCAGATCGGCGGCCCACCCCGCCCGTTGCGCCTCGGGCGGCACGGCGAACGCGGCCAGGCCGGAATAGGGCAGGGGGTTCTTCTCGGCCAGCCAGGAAAAATCGCCGGTCTCGCCCAGGGCGGTGGCCAGTTCGGTCAGGGCGGTCCGGGGCGTGAATGTCTTGAAGCCGGTCAGATGGTCCATGGCCCGGACGGTCTCCCAGTCTTTCTCCACTTGGTCCTGGGGCGCGCCGACCTTCCAATAGATCTGGAACTCGACCTTGCCCCGGGAGCGGAGCAACTCCTGGTTGACGTTGTGCATGCCGATCAGGATCAGCCCGGTAAGCAGGGTGATCATGCCCACGGCCAACAGGGTCAGCACCTGGGCGAAGGGGTGCAGGCGCAGGTCGGCCATGCCGCGCAGGGTCAGGCGAAGGAACGGTCCGATCACAGTCCCTCCTTATCCGCGAAGGGATCGTCGAACGGTTCGTCCGGGAATTGATCCGGCTCGTCGCCGTTGTCGCCGCCGGGACCCGCGATGCGCCCGTCCTGCAAATGGAGGATGCGCGCGCCCGGCACGCACTCCAGGACTTCGGTGGAGTGGGTGGCCATGATCACGGACGTGCCGTAGGTGTGGAACTGCTTGAATATCTCCATGAGATGCAGGGTCAGGTCAACATCCAGGTTGCCGGTGGGCTCGTCGGCCAGGATAAGCTCGGGGTTGGCGACCATGGACCGGGCGATGGCCACGCGCTGCTGTTCGCCGCCGGAGAGGCGTTCGCACAGGGAATAGCTGCGCGTCTCCAGGCCCAGCGCCCGGATGATGGCGCGCACGCGGCGTTCCAGGTGCGTGCGGGGCATGCCCCGCACCTCCAGCGCCATGGCCACGTTGTCGAAGACCGTGCGCTCGGGCAGGATCTTGAAATCCTGGAAGACCACGCCGACCTTGCGGCGGAGCTTGGGGATATCGCGTTTTTTCAGAGTGTTGAGCTGAAAGCCGGCCACAGCGGCGCGGCCCCGGGTAACGGGCAGTGCGCCGTAGAGCAGACGCAGGAGCGTGGTCTTGCCCGCGCCCGAGTGGCCCGTGAGAAAAAGGAACTCGCCTTTTTCCAGGGTGAAGGAGATGTCCTTGAGGGCCCAGTAGGACCCGAAGTTGTAGGACAGTCGTTCCACATTGACCATCATGTCGGGTTATGTACCCGTCTCGCCTTCATTTGTACAGGACCCCTCAGGGAAAGGGGAACGCTCTTCCCTTTCCGCAAGCGGGAAAGGCGGTGCCGAAGGTGCGTAAAAGAGATGCGGGGGCGGGATTCCCTGTCCGTGGGACCGCCCGGCTCCTCCGCAAAGCGGCTTGGGCATCGACTTTTCCCTTTCACGGGACCAGCGGGAAGGGGGCAAGAAAAAACCGCCCCGTTCCGGGCGGGAACGGGGCGGCGCAAAGCGGGATCGCGCAGGAAGGAGGGCTAGGCCTCGACCTTCTTGTAGGCCTTGGGGGCCGCGCCGCAGATGGGACATTTGTCGGTGGGCTCGCCGACCATGGTGTGTCCGCAGACGGAGCAGACGTAGAATTCGGCGTCGGCGAACTTGTCCGAGTCTTCCAGGGCCGCGGCGTACAGCTCGGCGTGGACTTTTTCCGCCTCGTTGGCGAATCCGAAATAGCGCAGGATGGCGTTCTCGCCTTCAGCCTTGGCGTCCTCCATCATGTCGGGATACATGGATTTGAATTCGTAGGTCTCGCCTTCGATGGCGTCCTTGAGATTCTCCTCGGTGGTGCCGACGCCCTTCATCAGGCGCAGGTGCGCATGGGCGTGGATGGTTTCGGCGGCAGCGGCGGCGCGGAACACCTTGGCGGCTCCGGGCTTGCCCTCGGCGTCGGCCTTTTCGGCGTAGGCGAGGTACTTGCGGTTGGCCTGGGACTCACCGGCAAAAGCGGCTTTCAGATTTTCCATGGTCTTGCTCATCGGTCTTCTCCTGTATGGTTTCGGTTTTCGGCTCGCGGGCCGATCGTGTTCGTGGACAAACTAGTAATGATTCCTATTTTAAAAAGCAAGCAAAAAATGCACGCAAGGAATCGTCGCCGTTTAACGGTCCGTAAACAGTAATAGCCAATGTACGCGAAAAGGCAAGAAGGCTAGTCCGAATCGCCCAGGATCAGGGCCGAGACCTTGTCGCAGGTCGGGCCGTCGGGCACGAAGGCGGTCTCGCCCACGGCTACCACCGGGCGCATGCCGATGAGGGAATTGAGCAGGTAGGCGTGCTGGAAGGATTCAAGTTCGGCCAGGGGCAGGCGCACGGGCAGGATGTCCAGCACGGTGGCGGCCAGTTCCAGGGCGATGGACGGCAGCCGGTAGGGGGAGTCCGCGCAGACGAAATGTCCGTGCTTTTCGAAGACCAAGGCCCCGGTGGACGCCTCCAGGACGTCGTCGTTCAGGTCGAGCAGGGTCGCGTCGTCGAAACCGCGCGCCAGGGCCTGGCGCAGGGCCAGGTGGAAGAACATGCGGCTGGCGCTCCGCAGGGCGTTGAGGGTGGATACATGGCGGTCGTCGCAGAGGCATAGCCGGTAGGCCTTGTACGGCTTGGGCTCGTGGGGGGCGGCCGTGATCACGGGCGAGGATTCTCCCGGCTCCAGGGGGTAGAATATGTCCACCCGGGCGGGCCGGTCCCCCAGCCCGTTGCGGTTGACCACCTGGCCGACGACCTCATCGAAGTCCACGGCGGCATAGGGTATCCCGCAGGCGCGCAGGGAGGAGAGGAGGCGGTCCAGGTGGCGGTGGAGGTGGAGGACGTCCCGGCCGTTGTAATAGACGGTCTCGTAGAGTCCCGCGCCGTGGCGGAACGCCGGGGACGCCGGGTCCATGAGGACGCCTTCCGAGGTGTAGCGGTTGTTGCGGTAGTGGATCATGGCTGCCGTGGTTGCGGGCCGTTCCCGGTCCCGATCTAGATCTTGTCTTTCACCTGGCGGAAGAACTCCTGGAGGAATTGGGGGGAGGTCCTGGTGTCGTTGACGTCCAGCCGTTCCAAAAGGACCACGAGATTGCCGCGCGGAGTGGTGGTGGAGATGAAGTGCAGATCATGGGTGTCGCCGCCCGGGGCGGTCATGGTGAAGATCCAGGTGTCGTCCTGCCGGGTCCACCTGGAGGCGGTCTCATCGGCCTCGCGGGCGAGGGCCTTGATGAATCCGGCCAGGGGCAACCTGCCGGGCACGCCGAGGAATTCGCCCTGGTCGTTGTGGATGACGATGGGCGTGTTCAGGAAGGCCTCGGAGGGATGTTCCCCGGCGGGCGGGGTCTCCCGCTCCAGGGCGTAGGAGGCCACATCCCCTTCCGGACCGCGCACGTTGACGATCTTGCGCGCCCGCAGGCGGGGCTCGGGGCTCGGTTCGGGGCGAGGCTCGGGTCGGGACTCGGGCTCAGACTCGGGCTCGGGCGCGGCGGCCGGTTGCGGAGCGGCCTGATCCAGGAGACGGGCGAAGAGGGCCTTGTTTTCGGCCTCGATCTCCAGGAGTTTCTCCAGGGCGGATTCGACCTTGCGCAACCGTTGTTCGGACTTAGCCTGGGCCGTGGCCAGACCGGCCATGCCCTGCATCATCTGTCCGGCGGTGGTGAAGAACTTCTCCATGTATTCCGATGAAATGCCAGGTGCACTCTCCACGGGGGCGACGGGCGCCGCGGAATGGGGGCGGCGCGTCCGCGCGGACGGCTCTTCCTTGAAGTGTTCCTTTAAGACTTTGTGGGTCTCGTTGACCGACATGCCTTTGGCGAAGCAGTCGCGGATCTTGAGGCAGACCTCGCCGGCCTCGGCCTTGAAGCGGATGGGTTTGCCCCGGGTCAGGACCGGGATGAAGCCGGGAAATTTGCGGCGGTAGCTTTTTATGGTGGTTTCGGAAACGCCGCAGAGTCCGGCCAGGTCCTTATGCGTATAGGTATCTGCCATGATAACTGTTCATCCTCGGGGTTGTGAGGGCGGTGTCGCGGGTGGTCAGGGTGAGGTGCCGGGGGCTGTTCCGGAACCGGGCATCCCAGATGCAGGACACCGCCTTCGGGCGTGTGTTTTCGATAGGGGTGAGCGTATCCGTTTTACCAAGCCTGACAACCACTTTTCGGGGCATTGAGCCAAACGCGAGTCGGATCATCTGTCCTCCCTGTGTGGGAATCGTCACCAATCGTCACCCTTGTAAAACAAGGAAAATCAAGGAACGAAGCTTATCGGTCTATTATCTAGAAAACATCTAGACGTCAAGAAGGGGAACCGATTTTCCGGCCTGATCGCGGGGGCTGGGAATCCCGGGCGGGCGGCCTACTTGGTGCCGAAGGCGATGTTGACCACCGCGTCCTTGGGGACCTCGGTCAGGACCGGGGTGTAGCGGTCGTCCAGAACATGGAAGGCATAGATGCCCGCCTTGTCGCTGCCCAGGTAGAAGTTGGCCTCTTCGAAGGCCCACTCCTTGCCGTGCCGGGTGGTGATGGTGAAGGTGTGCGGATCGTTGAAGACGACGGACTTCCAGCCCATCAGGTCGCGGAAGCGGGTCAGGCTGACGACCGTGGAGGAGCGGCCGTTGAGCTTGCCGGAGACATAGACCCAATAATCGCCGCCCAGTTTCTCCAGGGAGTCGATGATCAGGGTGGTGCCGTTCTTGAGCTGCACCTGGCCCACCGGACCGGCCGGGATGTCTTCCTTGATGGTGCGGCTGGACGCGGCCGGCGTGCCCGGGGCGGCGGGGTCGGCCTGTGCGGCGGGCTGGTCCGGAACCGGCTGTTGCGCGGCCTCGTCTTTGGCCGAACAGGCGGCCAGGGATGCCGCAAGCATCAGGGCGAGCGTCAGGGAGAGCAATAGGGTGCGCATGTATCCTCCATGAATGTCGTTGCTGTTTGGTTTTAACAGGGAACAGCCCGGGAATCCAGGCTTGTTTACACCACGGCATGGGTGATTCTACATGGCTGTCGCTTTCTTTTTCCTTATGTTAATGACTATGTCATGCTCAGCAGAAGACACATTCGTGAAATAGCGGTTTATGCGCTGGTGCTCATAGTGGGCATCTGGGCGTCGATGCGTCTGGACCTCTATGAGGCCTTTCATGACTGGAGTCGGGAGCAGGAGTATTGGGAGCTGGATGAATTGGTTCTGTCCTTGTTGGTGGTTCTGATTTGCCTGGTGTTCTTTTCCTTCAATCGGGTGCGGGAACTGCACAACCGGGCCCGGCTGTTGGAGGCGTCCCGCCGGGACCTGGCCAAGGCCCATGAGCGTCTGCGCACCCTGAACCGTTCCAGGGAAACCTTCCTGACCACGGCCTGCCATGAGTTGAAAAGCCCGCTCATCGGCATCGTCAACGCCTTCGAGCTGTTACGGATGTCCGCGGACGAGGCCGAACGCGAGGAACTCATCGGGTTGGCCGGGGAGGCGGCCCGCAATCTGGGTCTCGTGGTGGACAGCGTGCTTGAATTTTCCCGGCAGGAATCCCTGGCTCCGGTCCCGACCGTCTTCTCCCCGGCCGAGTTGCTCGCCTCGGTTCGGGACATGTCCCGGCTCCAGGTGCGCAGCAAGGGGCTCACGCTCACGGTCCAACCGGCCGAGGATGCGCCCGCCCTGGTCCGCGGCAGCGAGAGCGTCCTGCGGCTGGTGGCCTTGAACCTGGTGGGCAACGCCATGCGCTATACGGATCGGGGCGGTATCCATGTGGATCTCGCCTACCAGTCCGACCCCCACGGGGAGTTGGTCCTGACCGTGTCCGACACCGGCCGGGGCATCCGTCCCGAGGATCTGGAAGTCATTTTCGAGCCGTATTCCATGGCCGACGGCAAGGGGCCCGGCCTGGGGCTCGGCCTGTCCATCGTCCGGCGTTCGGTGGAGCGCTGCCGGGGGAGCGTCACCGTGGACAGCGTTCTGGGCGAAGGGTCGCGCTTTACGGTCCGTCTTCCGGCCGAGGCCGTGGACGCGCCGTAGCCGTCGTTCGCCGACGGGCAACGAAACGGCCCCTTGCGCGAAGGATATCGCGCAAGGGGCCGTCTGCGTCGCAAGAGAAGGCTCAATACCGTTTCAGCGCGTTCCCGTCCTCGTCGCCCAGCTTGAAGTGGCCGATGGCCTCATGCAGGTTTTTGGAACTGTCGGACAGGGTGACGGCGGTAGCCGCGACCTCCTCGGCCGTGGAAGCGTTCTGCTGGACCACGGACTCGGAGTCCTGGATGGCCCGGGACACCTGTTCAATGCCTTGGCTCTGCTCGGCGGCGGCTGCCGCGATTTCCTGAATCAGCCCGGCTGTATTCTGGATGTCGGGGACCATGCGCTTGAGCAGGTCCCCGGCCTCCTCGGCCACGGCCACGCTGGTCGAGGACAGTTCGCCGATGCCCGCGGCGGCCGTGCCCGAGCGCTCGGCCAGCGTGCGCACCTCGGCCGCGACCACGGCGAAACCCTTGCCCGCCTCGCCCGCGCGGGCCGCCTCGATGGCCGCGTTGAGCGCCAGGAGGTTGGTTTGGCGGGCGATATCCTCGATGATGCCGATCTCGTTCGCGATTTTTTTCATGGCTTCCACGGTGCGGGCCACAGCCTGGCCGCCGGTTTCCGCATCGTGCGAAACCCGGGTCGCGGTGGTCTCGGTCTTGGCGGCGATGTCCGCGGTCTGCCGGATGGAGCCGGACATTTCCTCAAGGCTGGCGGCGATCTCCTCTATTCCGGCGGCCTGCCGGTTGGCCCCTTGGGACAGGTTGTCGCTGGCCAGGGAAAGTTCGTTGCACCCATCGGCCACCTCGCCGGAGATGTCCCGGATGTGGCCGATGGTGTCGGCCAGATGGGCGTTCATATCGCACATGCCGTCCAGGATGACGCCCATCTCGTCCTTGCGCATCTTGCAACTCCGGCTCTCCAGGTTGCCCTGGGCGATGTCCGAGGCCAGCTCGGCGCACTGCTGGATGGGCCGCTTCACGGAGTATTCCACCACCCAGAAAATGATCACGATGGGCACGATGACGACGATGAGCAAACCGATCCCGGCCATCCAGGCCACGGCGGACATCATGGCTTGTTGGCCGGAGATATCCATGGACAGGAAAATGGCGCCGATGGTGTCGCCCCGGTAGTCCTTGACCGGGAACACGGCCACGCCGTCGTGGCCCTCCACCGTCACCTGGGCCGAGCGCATGCCGTTTTCCAGAATGGCGGGTGTAGCCAGTGCCCGCGCGGTCGCGTTCTTCTGGCCGTAGATGAGGACGAACCGGTCGTCCTTGACCGGGTTTTTGGCCGGGTCCTGCAAGCGGGTGGTCACGGGCAGCAGCTTGGCGTCCATATAGAGCAAAGCCTTGACCGAGCCCGAGGCCTCCAGGGTCTTGAGGATGTTGTCGAACCCGAGCAGCACCTCCACGGACCCGAGGTGCGCGCCGTCGGGCGCGGTCACCGGCGCCAGGCCCCGGATGGTGAAACCGCCTCGGCCGGGCTCAATGCCCAGGACCGGCTTGTGGGTCCGGTTCACGTCGATGACCGTATTGCGGAATCCGGACAGGTCGTCGGAGATATCCACCCACTTCCCCTCTTTCTTGGCTTGCTTTTCGCGCCAGGTGCGCAGCAGGCTGCGGGCCGTGGGCAGGTGGAAGTGGAGCTGGAAGTCCTGGCCCACATTTGCCTTGTAGCCCGCAAGGGTCGGGGCCAGGGTTTTGCGCAGCCGCTCCCTGGCCGCCTGCAGCACAGGATCGGCCTCGTCGTTCATGTTTCCCCGGTTGGCCTGGGCATAGGTCTCGACCACCACGGGCATGCGGCTGAACAGGGCGGCCTGTTGCAGGGCGCTTTCGGATAGTTGGGTAATGGACTGCCGGACGTCGTCCATCTTGCTTCGCATGGTCAGGGAGACGAAGGAGTCCTCCAGTTCGGTGAATTGGGATTGCAACACGAGATAACCGCCGACCAGCATGGCCAGGGCCACGCCCAGCAGGGGCAGAAAAAGCTTGGAACGGATACCCATAGGGTTCTCCTTTGTGTGCAGCGTTACTGATAGAATCAGTGTATCATTGGACGCCTCTTTCTGTAGGGCAATGATTTTCGAGTACCCGTCAAGACGGGGACGCGGCGCCTGGGAGCGGGTCGGACAACGCCATCGGTGGTCCCGTCTAGGAGGACGCGACCCGGCGCTGTTCCTCCAGGATATACGCGAAGAGCTTTCGGCTCATGTCGCCGTATACCCGGATGGCTTCCGGATCGAGGGGTATGTCGATGTACTGCAGCAGGATACGGTCCTGGCCGTCATGGACATGGGGCATGACCCCGGCGAAGAAGAAGCCCATGCGTTCGCAGGCGTCCACCACGCCCGGCGCGGTCGGCACCCCGGCGGGGAGAAAGGCGTAGATCGCGTCCATGCGGTTTTCGCGGCATCGGCGCAGTCCCTCGGCGATCTCCCGGACCGTGTCCGCGCCAATGGCCCGGACGACGATGAAGGCCGCGTTGAGTTCGTCGGGCAGGGGGAAAACATCCACCGAGGACGCGTCCGGGAGCGGGGCGTCCCCAGGCTCGCCGAAGGTGCGGGGCAGGTCCATCCAGCGATAGATGTCCCCGGCCATGCCCTGGTGGTGTTCGGGCAGGTAGACCGTGGCCGCGGAACGGTCGAAGGGGAAGTAGTGGTTGACCACCGACCCCTTCGCTTGCCGGGAGGTCGCCAATTCCTTGACCTGCATGCCCGCGGCGGCGATGCCGAGCATCAGGCAGCACGGACGGCAGCCCATTTCCTTCTGTAATCCTTTTTGCGAAAAGGTGTGGGTGGTCACCGAGCAGTCGAAGACGCCCCGGTCCCCCTCGGCCCGGGCCTTGTCGAACAACAACCGGACCATTTTCGGGGCCAATGTGGGCGCGCGGTAGGCCGGATCGACAAAAACCAGTCCCAGTTCCGGCACCCGGACCGTCGGGTCGTGGTATTTCAGCCCGGCGTGGCCGATCAGGGCCCCGCTCGCCGGGTCCACGCCCACGACCGATTTGAATTCTCCGCCGCGCACTTTTGCGGTCAGGGCGTCGAGGTCGTAGAGAAAGGCCTCCTGGGTGAAGCCGTAGCAGCGCCAGGCCAGGCGGCAGACTTCGGCCAACTCGTCCTCGCGGGCCAGCCGGACCTCGGGCTCCCGGACCGTGGTCCGTGGTCGGCCGCGCCGGGTGTCGCGGGTGTCCAGCAGCTCCTGGGGCAGGTTGCCGTAGCGGAGCTTCCGGGTCAGGCGGACCTCCTTGCCTTCCCGCCCATGGATGAACAGTTCCACCGAGTCCATGGCCTGATGCATGAGCAGGGAGCCCAGCCCCGGCTTGTCCACGCTGTCCGGGTCGCCGGGCGAGAAACGCTCGGCCCGGCTGTGATCGAAGGGAATGCCGCGTTCGCGGATCGAAATGACCAGTGCGTCTCCCCGCACGGAAAATTCGAGATGGACCCGCTCTTCGTCGGCCGAGCCGGAAAAATGGTCCACGGCGTTGCAGAAGGCCTCGTCCACGGCCAGCTTGACCCGATAGGTCTCCTTCTTGTCCAGGGAGAGGACCCCGGCCACGTTTCCGGCGCATTCCACCGCCGTCTTCGACATGCACTTGCGCACCGGCAGGGAAAGTTTGGCCAAAAAGAGTTCATTCGGCGCTTTTTCACTATGGGGCATCGATTCCTCGCTGCAATAGTTCCGGAAAATGAGACGATAGCCTGATGCTCCGTCCCAGTAAACCGGGCGGGCGGAATGCGCAGGTATTTACAGGTGGATGGATATCCGTGTACACGTTTCTAAAACAAGCCGCTTCAACTTATTGTTCATACGGATAAAATCGTGATCGCCACCATCTCCTGCGCCGCCCTCATGGGCATTGACGCCTTCAAAGTTCAGCTCGAAGTTGATTTTTCCCGATCCGGCATGCCCGCCTTCACCATGGTCGGGCTGGCCGAGGGCGCGGTGCGCGAGTCCAAGGAGCGCGTTTTCTCCGCCCTCAAGAACTGCGGGTTCAAGGTGCCGCCCGCCCGGATCACCGTGAACCTGGCTCCGGCCGATGTGCGCAAGGAAGGCAGCGGCTACGACCTGCCGTTGGCCATCGGCATCCTCACCGCCATGGGCGTCATCGAACAGCGGGCCGTGGATGGCTGGTTCATGGCCGGGGAGTTGTCCCTGGGCGGCGACCTCAAGTCCGTGCCCGGCATCCTGCCTCTGGCCTTGGCCGCGCGTCAGGAAGGCGGCCAGGGCATCATCGTGCCCGAGGTCAACGGCCGCGAAGGCGCGGTGGCCGGTGATCTGGCCGTCATCGGAGCCGCGAACCTGGGCCAGGTGGTGCGCATGCTCCTCGGCGAGGAGGCCATCGAGCCCGCCCGGGTGGACATCGAGACCCTCTGGAACGAACGCACCTCCCACCGCAACGACTTCGGCGAGGTCAAAGGCCAGGAGCACGCCAAGCGGGCCATCGAGATCGCCGCCGCCGGAGGCCACAATCTCCTTTTTATCGGCCCTCCCGGTTCGGGCAAGACCATGCTCGCCAAGCGTATCCCCACGGTTTTGCCGCCGCTGTCCTTCGACGAGGCCCTGGAGGTGACCAAGATTTATTCCGTGGCCGGGCTGCTTCCCTCGGACCAGGCCTTGATGGTCACCCGGCCGTTCCGCACCCCGCACCATACCATCTCCGACGTGGGGCTGGTCGGCGGCGGCCGCTACCCTCAGCCCGGCGAGACCTCCCTGGCCCACCGGGGCGTGCTCTTTCTCGACGAGATGCCCGAATTCAAGAAATCCGTGCTCGAAGTCCTGCGCCAGCCCCTCGAAGACGGCGAGGTTTCCATTTCCCGTTCGCTGATGACCCTCAAATACCCGGCAGACGTCATGCTCGTGGCCGCCATGAATCCTTGCCCTTGCGGTTACCTGTCCGATGCGACCCACCCTTGTTCCTGTTCGCCGCTGGCCGTGCAACGCTATCGCGGCCGCATCTCCGGCCCGCTCCTCGACCGCATCGATCTGCATGTGGATGTGCCTGCCGTGCCCTATGAAAAACTTCGCCAGACCCGCTCCGAGATGGACTCAGCAACCATGCGCGCCCATATCCTCGCCGCCCGCAGCATCCAGGCCGAGCGCTACCGGGACGGTCATTTCTCTCTCAACGCCGAACTCGACGGGGCCGCGCTCGAAGCGTTTTGTGCCCTTGGTGAAGTCGAGCACGGCTTCCTGCGCCGGGCCGTCGAAACCCTGGGCCTGTCCGCCCGCGCCTACACCCGTATTCTGCGCATCTCGCGCACCATCGCCGACCTTGCCGGGGCCGACGCCATCGGGCCCGATCACCTGGCCGAGGCCATCAACTACCGCAGCATGGACCGCGAAGGCGCAAGTTAGGAAAGCCGGAATGCCTCCGGCGGCCGGGGCGCCGCCCCGGACCCCGCCAGGGGGAACCCTTTGAAAAGGGTTGCCTCCTGGACCCCCTCCCAAACTTTTTGGGTGCCTGCGGCAGGGGCGTGCGGACGCGGGGGGCTTGGAAAAAATAAGACCCTCGATTTCGTACAGAAAACGGCGTGCTTCCTTGGACAAAGGCGCACGCCGTTTCTTCTGTCCGAATTTTCTCACAGGCAGGACGGATGGTGCTCCTAAGCGAGCCTCCCGCCACCACACACATCCCGCGAAGCGGCGACAAAAAGTTTTGGAGAGTCCAGAGAACCTTTTTCAAAAGGTTCTCTGGCGGGGTCTGGGGCGGAGCCCCAGGGGGGGGCGGGGCAGCGCCCCGGCTCACCTCGGCTAACTGACGGGGTCGGACATGGCCAGGCGGACGCCGAGGCCGACGAAGAGGGTGCCCGCGGCACGCTTGGCCCAGGTGCCGATGGCGGAGTTTTTGCCGAGCCGGGCGGATACGCGGGCGGCGGACCAGGCATAGGCAAGATTGACCAGGGTGCCGTTGAGGGTGAAGACCACGCCGAGGAGGAGGAAGGCGAGCGGCTTGTTGGGGGCGTCGGCGGCCACGAATTGGGGCAGGAAGGCCATGAAGAAAAGGGCGACCTTGGGGTTGAGGGCGTTGGTCCAGAATCCTTGGGCGTAGACTTTGCGCGCCTTGGTCTTGAAGAACTCGTCCTGTTCGCGGTCGTGCCCGTTGCCGTTTTTCCGCCACATGGTCAGGCCGACCCAGACGAGGTAGGCCGCGCCCGCGAACTTGACCACGGTGAAGGCCATGGCCGAGGTGGCGAGGATGGCGGACAGGCCGAGGGCGGCGGCGAAGATGTGGACGAAGCAGCCGGTGCCCACGCCCAGGGCGGCGATGGAGCCCATTTTCCAGCCGTGGGACGCGCCTCGGCTGACGATGTAGAAGACGTCCTGTCCCGGGGTGATGTTCAGGAGCAGGCCGGACAGGACGAAGAGGAAGAAGTCGTGGACGCCGAACATGGTCAGTCTCCGGCCGGTTGGGTTGCGGGTTCGACGGGCATGGGGAAGACCGCGTCGTAGGCCCAGTTGTAGAGGTAGGTATAGCCCAGGAAGAAGGCTGAGAAGC
Source organism: Desulfovibrio sp. Huiquan2017 (assembly GCF_017351175.1). Classification (NCBI taxonomy): domain Bacteria; kingdom Pseudomonadati; phylum Thermodesulfobacteriota; class Desulfovibrionia; order Desulfovibrionales; family Desulfovibrionaceae; genus Desulfovibrio; species Desulfovibrio sp. Huiquan2017. The sequence goes on from NZ_JAFMPN010000015.1 coordinate 102,192, forward strand.
CGAGGTCCGTGAGCAGGGCGGCTCCCAGGGGAAGGTCGAGCCACAAAATGATGAGCGGCACGGTGGCCGCGGCCAGGAAGATTTCGAAGCTCAGGGCGTGCAGGGCGCGCAGCAGGGGCGGGCGGACGTTCAGGGGGCGGTCGAGGCGGACCAGGAGGTGGTCGAAGGCCAGGTTGAAGATGTAGTTGCAGACCATGGCGGCGGCGGACATGGAGATGGACATCAGGCCCACGCGCATCAGTTCGCGGTCGAGCGCCCAGGCCGCCAGGGGCGTGCAGAGGATGAGTCCGAAGAATTCGTAGAGCAGGGTGTGGCGGAGTCGGTCCATATGGGTACGCATGACGGAAGGGAATACACCGGCGCGGCGTCCTTGTCCACGGGGCGGGTGGGGGCGCCGCCGGGTTGTTTTTCGGGTCGGCGCGGTTCGTTTCGAGATATTTTTTTGGGCATATGCTCATTTTTATCCTTGACTCCGGGATTTCCGGGCGTATCTTCATGTGTGTAACTGTTCATATTTGCGAGGACCAATGGGAAGGCGAAAGATCAGGCGGACCGTGCAACAGGAACCCGGCGCGACATATTACAAGCCGCAGGGCATTCCTATGCACAAATTGCGGAACGCCACCCTGACTCTGGAGGAGCTCGAAGCGCTTCGGCTGGCCGACGCGCAGGGGCTGACCCAGGAGGAGGGCGCGCAGGTCATGGGTGTTTCCCGGGCCACGTTCGGCAGGGTGCTCGGCGCGGCGCGGCACATCGTGGCCACGGCGCTGGCCGAGGGACAGGCCATCCGTATCGAGGGCGGCCACTACACCCTGGCCGATGAAGGCTGGGAGTGCCCCAAACTGTTACCGGACGAGATGTTCGAAACCATTGGAGATGACAGTATGCCAGGAATGGACGGAACCGGACCGCGCGGCATGGGCGGCGGCGGACGGTGCATGGGCGGTCGCGGCATGGGCCGTGGCCAGGGCCAGGGAATGGGCCAGGGCCGCGGCATGGGCGGCCGGAATATGGGTCAGGGCGCGGGCCGGGGCCAGGGAGCCGCACAGGGCTCCGGAGAACAACAAATCAAGGATACGACCATGAGCAAGATAGCAGTGACCACCGAGGGCCCGACCCTCGACGACCGCGTTGACCCCCGGTTCGGCCGGGCGGCCGGTTTCGCCATCGTGGACCCGAAAACCATGACCGTGGTGCAGTACGTGGATAACGGCGGTTCCCAGGCCATGGCCCAGGGGGCGGGCATTCAGGCCGCCGAGAACGTGGCCAATGCGGGCGCCAAGGTCCTGCTGACCGGCTATGTCGGGCCCAAGGCCTTTGCGGCCCTCCAGGCCGCGGGCATCGCCATCGGCCAGGACGTGGACAACATGACCGTGCGCCAGGCGGTCGAAAAATACGTGGCGGGCCAAGTCAACATGGCCGATACCGCCAACGCGCCGGCCGGAGGCAACAAGTGATCTACGCCGTTGCCAGCGGCAAGGGCGGCACGGGCAAGACCACGGTGTCTTCGTCCCTGGCCGTCCTTTGGGATGGGTCTGCCACCCTGGTGGACCTGGACGTGGAGGAGCCGAACCTGCACCTCTTTCTGAAGCCGGAGCTGACCGACGTGCGCAAGGCGTACATCGAGGTTCCCGAGGCCGACGAGTCCAAGTGCACCCGCTGCCGGGCCTGCGCCGACATCTGCCAGTTCAAGGCGATCACGGTCATGGCCGACACCCTGCTGGTCTTCCCGGAAATGTGCCACGGATGCGGCGGCTGCCTGGCCGTCTGCCCGGAAGGCGCGCTCTCCCCGGGCCGCCGTGAGTTGGGCGAGATCTGCCGGGGCACGGCCGGGCGGCACGGCTTCGTCATGGGCCGCCTGCGCGTGGGCGAGGCCATGAGCCCGCCGCTCATGCGCCAGGTCCGCCGCCTCTTCCCGGAACTCTCCCGGGACGGGGACATCCTCATCGACGCCCCTCCGGGCGTGAGCTGCCCGGCCATCGCGGCCGTGACCGACGCGGACTGCATCGTCCTGGTCACCGAGCCGACGCCCTTCGGATTCCATGACTTCAAGCTCGCCTGGGAGGCCTTCACGCCGCTGGGCAAGCCCATGGGCGCGGTCATCAACCGCGCGGACCTGGGCGACACGGCGGTGCGCGAGTTCTGCCGGGAAAACCGGATTCCGGTCTGGGCCGAGATCCCCTATTCGCGGGATATCGCCGAGGCCTATTCGCGCGGCGAGATCGTGGCCGGGGCGTTCAAGGAACTGGAACGGACCTTCACCGACCTGCGCAATCACATGCGCGAGGCGGCCTCGGGAGGTGGCGCATGCGCGAAATAGTGGTCATCAGCGGCAAGGGCGGCGCGGGCAAGACCTCCATGGCCGGGGCCTTCGCCCATCTGGCGGACAAGGCCATTCTCTGCGACCTGGACGTGGACGCCCCGGACCTGCATCTGCTCCTGGACCCGCGCGTCAAGTCCGAGGAGTCCTTTTATTCCGGCCACGAGGCGGTCATCGACCCGGACCGGTGCATCGGCTGCGGCCAGTGCGCCGAACTGTGTCGGTTCGACGCCGTGCGCGGGGACGGCGACGTCTATCGCGTGGACTCGCTGGCCTGTGAGGGATGCAAGGTCTGCGTGGCCCTGTGCCCGGAACAGGCCATCGACTTCCCGGAGAAGCACTGCGGACAATGGTATGTGTCCGACACCCGGTTCGGGCCCATGGTCCATGCCCAGCTTTTCCCCGGCGAGGAGAATTCCGGCCGCCTGGTCACCCTGCTCAAGCAGAAGGCCCGGGCCATGGCCGAGGAGCAGGGGCTGGACCTGGTGCTTTGCGACGGCACGCCCGGCATCGGCTGCCCGGTGATCAGTTCCATGGCCGGAACCGACGTGGCCGTGATCGTCACCGAGCCCACCCCGTCGGGCCTACACGATCTCAAACGCGTGGCCGAACTGTGCGAGCGGTTCCGTACCAAGGTGGCCGTACTGGTCAACAAGTGGGATATCAATCCGGCCATGACCGGGGAAATCGAAGCGTGGTGCGTGGGCAGGGGCTATACCTTGGTCGGGCGCTTTCCCCATGACCGGGCCGTGGTGGACGCCATGCTCGAACGCAAGGTTTTGACCGAGACGGACAACGCGGAACTTTCGCGCATCATCAACACATCCTGGGCCGGTGTTCTGGCCCTTTTGGATACATGCAACTAACCGCTTTACAAGGAGTTTTTACGATGAATACACGTATTGCCATCCCGTCCGCCGCCCCCGGCGGCATGGATGCCCCCATTGACGCCCACTTCGGGCATTGCGCCATGTACACCCTGGTGGACGTGGAGGACGGCTCCGTGAAGGAAGTCTCCGTGGTCCCGAGCTGCCCGCATGTGCAGGGCGGCTGCATGGCCCCGGTGAACTATCTGGCCGACAACAAGGTTCAGGCGCTGATCTCCGGCGGCATGGGCATGCGTCCCCTCATGGGCTTCAACCAGGTGGGCATCCAGGTTTACCACGGCCAGAATGCGCCCACCGTGCATGCGGCCGTGGAGGCGTTCCTGCATGACTCCCTGCCGATCTTCACCGTGGACCAGACCTGCGGCGGCGGCCACTAACATGTCCATCGTATTGGCAACCGCCCGCCCGGATGCGCTGGCCGGGTTCTCCAAGGCGCTGGCCGAGGGAACCGGGCAGGCCGTGGAGACGGTCCCTTCCGGGGGTGCGACCCTGGAACGGGTGGCCGCCAACCCTCCGGCCCTGGTGGTCATCGACGAGGGATTGCCCGATCACAAGCCGCTCGATCTGGTCCGCGAGGTCATGATGGTCTCGGCCATGACCCTGACCGCCGTGGTCACGGCCATGAGCGAAGAGGAGTTCCATGAGGAGGCCGAGGGCTATGGCGTGCTCATGCCCTTGCCCATGGACCCCGTCGCCGCGGACGGCCTTGAGTTGGCCAAAAGGATGTCCGGCATTTGACCGGCGGATGAATGAATGGAAAAGGCCCTCCCGATTTGTGTCGGGAGGGCCTTTTTCATGTACGTCGGGAAATGCCGCGTCGCCGGGGCGGAGCGGATGCGGGAGGGCTGGCGCCGTCTTTTTCCGGCATGATCCCGCAAAGTGAAGCCCCGGTCTCGGGGGCGGAGACCGGGGACTTCAGAGGAGGAGGTAAGGTAGGGTGTGATTGTCGGTAATCTAGGCGGGTTCGTAGTAGCACCGCTTGGGCGAAACCACGCTCCCTTCTTCCTTGAGAATCTTGATGGCCTTGGAAACATCCTTGCCGTCCACGCCGAGCGCCTTGGCCACATCGCCCGGCCGCACCGGCTTGCCCGCGTCGCGCATGGCCTGGAGAACTTTATCTTTCATCGAAATACTCCACTTGATTTGTATTGTTAATAGGAACTATTCCTAAATAATCGGATGTTGTCAACACAAAATTTGCATGGTTGCCATATGTTGGGTGAAAAGGTAAAAAATACATGGTTCCGGCTGCCGCCAGAGCCGTGATCCCCTTGCCCAGGAGTCCCATGGCCGATCCATCCTCCATGTCCCCGCAGGAAATGTCCGCCGAGATCGGGCGGCTGCGTGCGTTGTTGACGCAATGCCGTGCGGGCGTGGCCGACTGCGGGATGGCCGTGGAACTGAAGGACGAGCTGCTGCGCGAGACCCGCGAGACCGTGGGCCTGGTCAACGTTATCGTCGAGAACTCCCCGGCCGTGGTCTTCCGGCGGCGGTCCGATTCTCCACATCAATTGGTCTACATCTCCGAAAATCTGAGCCGGTGGGGCTATTCGGCGGCGGAGTTCCTGTCCGGCGGCCGGATATTCGAGGAGATCGTCCACCCGGACGACAGGGCGCGTGTGAGGGACGAAATCGAGGAATGCCGGAAACGCAACGCGGAGGAGTACGCCCAGGAGTACCGCATCGTCACGGCGGACGGCGAGATCCGCTGGGTCTCGGACAAGACCTCGGTGGTCCGCGACGAGGCCGGGCGGCGGATCTATAACCAGGGCGTGCTGGTGGACTTCACCGAGAGCAAGCGGGCCCAGGAGGCCCTCGCCGCCAGCGAATTCAAGTTTCGCCGGACCATCGAGGGCGCGGCCGAGGGGTACCTGCTCATGGACCGGGACCTGGTGGTCCGCGAGGTCAACGACGCCTATTGCCGCATGCTCGGCTTTGACTGCGAGGATTTGGTGGGGCGGCGGCTCCGGGATTTCGCCACCCTGGAATATCAGCGCTTCCTGGAGTCCAATTCCGAAGCCCCTCGGGACGGGGCCCAGCGGCGGTTCGAAGGGGCCATGGGCCACCGCGACGGGCACATGGTGCCGGTCCTGGTCAACGCCAACGTCTTGCTCGACGCGGACGGCGGCTTTTTGGGGCATGTGGCCTTCGTGGCCGATTTGACCGAACAGAAAAAGGCCTTGAATCTGGCCGCCGAGGTGCAGAAGGGGCTGCTGCCGCGCAACGCTCCGCGTATTTCCGGCCTGGACGTGGCCGGGCGGTCCGTGCCGAGCGAACTCACGGGCGGCGATTATTTCGACTATTTCGAAGAGCCGGACCCGGATCGGCCGATACTGTCCGTGACTGTGGGCGACATTTCGGGCCACGGCGTGGATGCGGCCCTGCTCATGACCACGGCCCGGGGATTTTTGCGTATGCGCGCGGGCCAGCCGGGCAATCCCGGCCAGATTGTCACCGAGATGAACCGTCATCTGGCCGAGGACCTGTACGGCTCGGGCCGGTTCATGACCCTGTTCTTCCTCCGTCTGGACCCGGCCGGGGCCAAGGCCCAGTGGGTCCGGGCGGGCCACGACCCGGCGTTGATCTACTGCCCGGTCCATGACGTCTTCACCGTGTTGGGAACCGACGCCGGGTTGCCCCTGGGAGTCCTGCGCGACACGCGCTACCGCGAGGAATCGGGCGACCTGCTGCCCGGCCAGATCATCGCCATCGGCACGGATGGCATCTGGGAGGCGCGCAACGCGGACGGCGAGATGTTCGGCAAGGCGCGGTTCAAGGCGATCCTGCGCCAACAGGCCGGGAACGACGCCCAGGCTATCCTGGACGCGGTCTTCGAGGCGGTGCGTTGCTTCGTCGGGGAGGCCGGGGTCGCGGACGACGTCACGCTGGTCGTCATTAAATACGGAGGCACGTCATGAGATGGCTTTCCCGCGTCTGTGTCTCGGTCTGCCTGGCCGTGATCCTGTCTTTCTCCTCGGCCGGTGCGGCCGAACTGGGCTTGGTGGGGGAGTCCTGGAAGGGCGACCTGCCCCAGATTATCGAGAGTCACCGGGCCATTCGCGTGCTGGTGGTCTACAATCGGACCAATTTCTTCATGAAGGAAGGGGTCATGCGTGGCCTTGAGGCGGATATGATGCGGGCCTACGAGGAGCATCTGGCCAAGGTCTACAAGAAGGAGTTGGTCCGGCTGGTTTTCCTGCCCGTGCCCATGGAGGAGCTTTTCCCGGCCCTGCTGGACGGGCGGGGTGACATCGCGGCGGCGGCCCTGACCGTGACCGATACGCGCAGCCGGGAGGCGGCCTTTGCCGAGCCCTATCGCACCGGGGTCCGCGAGATCGTGGTCGGCGGCGTCCGGAGTCGGGCCGTGAACGAGCCCGGGGACCTGTCGGGCCGCAAGGTCTCCGTCCTGGGGGGATCGAGCTACGCCGAACACCTGGCCGAATTGAACGTGCGTCTCGGGGAACAGGGGCACGCGCCTGTGCGCATCAAGACAGCCGACCCGTACCTGGCCACCGAGGACCTCCTGGAAATGGCCGCCCGGGGCATGACCCCCTACACCGTGGCCGATCATTTCCTGGCCGAACTGTGGCAAAAGGTGTTCCCCAGGTTGCGGCTCTATTCCGACGCGACCCTCTCCCAGGGCGGCAAGCTGGCCTGGGCCGTGCGCAAGGACTGTCCCGAGCTGCGCCGGAGCCTGTCCGGGTTCGCGGCCACCGTGCGCGAAGGCACTCTGCTCGGGAACATGTTCTTCAAGCGGTATTACGAGAATGACGACTTCATCTCCGACCCGACCACCGAAGTGGAGATAGGCAAGCTCATGCCCATGGCCAAGCTCTTCCAGGAGTACGCCAAGCAGTATGATTTCGACTGGCTCAAGATCGCGGCCATGGCCTACCAGGAGTCGCGTTTCGACATGAACCGCAAGAGCTTGGCCGGGGCGGTGGGGGTCATGCAGATCAAGCCGTCCACGGCGGCGGGGCCCCCGGTGGGCATCGAGGACGTCCTCACCCTGGAGAACAATATCCACGCCGGGGTCAAGTACCTGCGGTTCCTGGTGGACAACTATTTTGCGGACGTGGCCCCGACGGCCCGGATGAACTTTGCCCTGGCCGCCTACAACGCAGGCCCCAACCGGATCATCCAGGTGCGCAAGCGGGCCGTGGAAATGGGGCTCGACCCCAAGCGCTGGTTCGGCAATTGCGAATGGGCCGCATTCGACCTCATCGGCCGGGAGACCACGGGCTACGTGGCCCACGTGCAGATGTACTACGCGGCCTACAAGGGGTCGGAGGAAATTCTGCTCAAGCGGCGCGGGGCCAGATAGCAGGGCGCATGACCAGAGCCCGGGCGGACCGGCCGTCCGGGAGCGGGAAACGGTGCCCGACCGAATCAGTACCTGCCGGGGCGGGGAGCGCGCGGCTTGGCTTCGTTGATCTTTAAGGGCCGTCCGGACATCGGGTGGCCGTCCAGGGCCTCGATGGCCGCGGCGGCGTCCGCGTCCTCCATCTCCACGAATCCGAAACCGCGGAAACGGCCGGTCTCATGGTCTTGAATGAGTTTCACGGAAGAGACGTTGCCATACGCGCCGAACAGGTCGCGGATGTCGTCCTCGGTGGCGCTGAAGGGGATGTTGCCGACGTAGATGCTTTTCATGAGATGAGGCTCCGACAGTAATGATCCTCTGGTGGCGGGAGAAGGATTCGAACCTTCGGGCTTCGGGCCATGCGCCCGACGAGCTGCCTGGCTGCTCTACCCCGCGACATTTCCGACTCCCGTTTGCCCGGTCCGCCGACACCACGAAGGCGGTCCTGAGGGTATGGGATTACTCAAGCCATTACGACGAGTTGCACTTTTCGTCAACCGGGGTGTGAAATTTATTGCGCCGGGAACGGGCCGGTCGGCGGGAAGCCAGTCCGGGCGCGGTTCTCCGGGCGCGGGCCGACCGTCCATTGTCCTTGAAAAAAGGCGTGAATTTCCTTACACCGTGTACATCCCGAAAACAGATTGGAGGGGAACAATGAAGATACTTGTTGTCGGTTCCGGAGGCCGGGAGCACGCCCTGTGCTGGAAACTCGCCCAGAACCCGAAGGTGGAAACCATCCTGTGCGCGCCGGGCAACGGCGGCACGGCCCGGGTGGGCAAGAATATTCCGGTCAAGGACGACGACATTCCGAGCCTGGTCGCCCTGGCCAGGGACCGCGAGGTGGATTTGGTGGTCGCCGGCCCCGAGCTGCCGCTGGTACTCGGCCTGGAGAACGCGCTCCGGCAGGAAGGCATTCCCTGCTTCGGGCCCAACGCGTTTGCCGCCAATCTTGAAGGCTCCAAGGCCTTTTCCAAGAACGTCATGGCCGAGGCGGGCGTTCCCACGGCTCCCTTCCGCGTGTTCGACGAGTACGCGGACGCCGTGGCCTTCATCAAGGAGCGGGGCGCGCCCCTCGTGGTCAAGGCCGACGGCCTGGCCGCAGGCAAGGGGGTGGTCGTGGCCGCCACTGAAGAAGAGGCCCTTGATGCCGTGGAGCAGATGATGGTCAAAAAGGTCTTCGGCTCGGCCGGGGACCGTGTCGTCGTGGAGGAAACCCTGAGCGGCGAAGAGGCCTCGTTCCTGTGCTTCTGCGACGGCGTCAACTACGCCATGCTTCCGTCCAGCCAGGACCACAAGGCGGCCTTCGAAGGCGACACCGGTCCCAATACCGGCGGCATGGGCGCCTATTCCCCGGCCCCGATCCTGCCCAAGGAAAAATACGCCGAGACCGCCGAGCTGTGCATCAAACCCATTTTGCGCCACCTGGCCGCCAAGGGCGAGCCGTTCAAGGGCGTGCTCTATGCCGGGCTCATGTACACCGAAAACGGCCCCAGCGTGCTCGAATACAACGTCCGCTTCGGCGACCCCGAATGCCAGCCCCTGCTCATGCGTCTGGAAACCGATCTCCTGGAGATCATGTTCGCCTGCATCGACGGCAAGCTGGACCAGATCGAGGTCAAGTCCTCCCCGCAGACCGCTTGCGGCGTGGTCATGGCCGCCGGGGGCTATCCCGGTCCCTATCCCAAAGGCATGGAGATCACCGGCATCGACGAGGCCGACGCCATGGAAGGGGTCAAGGTCTTCCAGGCGGGCACCAAGCTCGAAGACGGCAAGATACTGACCACCGGCGGCCGCGTGCTCTGCGTCACCGCGCTGGGCGACGACCTGGCCGCGGCCCGGAAAAAGGCCTACGAAGCCGTGGACAAGATCCATTTCGACAACAGCTACTACCGCCGCGACATCGCCGACAAGGGCCTGAAGCGCGCGAAATAATGTACCTTCGGCAACCAGGGAGATTTCTTCGAAAGAAGTCCTCCCTGGGCTCCCCTCCCGAATTTTTAGGCGCCGGAGAGGGGGGCGGGGTGGATGCCCGTCGAAGGGGCGCAGGGCGAAAGCCTCTTAATTCTTTTGTTTAACAAGACGCCTTCCGGCCCTCTCCTTGCGAAGCGACCCGAAAAGTTCAGGGAGAAGAAGATGGGGGTCCGGGGACGGGGAGGAGTTATACGATGCCGCAGGTTGTGATTTTCATGGGGTCGGCTTCGGACGAGGAGAAGATGCGTCCGTGTTCCGACCTGCTCAAGGAGTTGGGCGTGGACCACGTGTTCACGGTTTCGTCGGCCCACCGCACGCCGGAACGCACGGCGCGGCTGGTCAGGGAGTACGAGGCGGACGGGGCTCAGGTGTTCATCTGTGCGGCCGGTCTGGCCGCGCACCTGGCGGGCGCGGTGGCCGCGCAGACCACCAAGCCGGTTCTGGGCGTGCCGCTGACCGCGTCGCCTTTGGGCGGCATGGACGCGTTGCTGGCCACCCTGCAAATGCCCCCGGGCTTCCCGGTGGCTACCCTGGCGCTCGACAAGGTCGGCGCCAAGAACGCGGCCTGGCTGGCGGCTCAGATCTTGGCTCTGCACGATGAGACGCTGGCTGGAAAGATTCTGGCCGCGCGCGAGGGCTTTCGGGAGTCCGTGGAAAAGGCCGCTGCTGCGCTGTAGCCGGGCTTTCCCTGCCGATTCCGGTCAGGGCTCGGCGACGTTTGTGCGGCTTGAGCGCGGCGATTGTCCGGCGCGTTTTCCCGGCGAACCGGCGGCCGTCTTGCCCGGTTCCCGACTTTGGCGTAATCATTCGGGTCAGGTATGACGACATCCAGCACAGCCAATACATCCACTAAGCCCGCCGCGTCCGGCACGGGGCGGTCCGCCGGGAGCGGCCCGCCGAAGTTCCGGTCCGGCAAGGCCTCCAGACGGTTTTTGCGGAACCTGGTCTGGGTGCTGGTCATCGGCGGCCTGTTCCTGGGCGGCCAAGGGGTGCGCTATTATCTGCATTACCGGCAGCTTCAGACCATCCGCGCGGAAACCGAAAAACTCTATCGCTCGGTGCTCGGCCCGGATATCGGCGGTTCGCCTTTCGGACGGCTGCAATTCGAGCACGGCAAGTTGCTGGCGTCCAAGCGCATCGGCCTGGACCCGTTGAGCGTGCTGGCGGCCCTGAGCCGGTATGCGAGCGAGGACTTGCGCGTGGACGGGGTCAGCCTGTCCGGAACCCAAGGGCGGGTGCGCGGCCATTTCAACGGTGACGAGGCCGAATTCATGCGATACATGGGGAAGCTGTCCGACGACGACCGGTATCTCTTTTCGGTGTACAAGATCGACGAACTGGGCGGAGGCATGTCCTTCAGCCTGAGCGTGGAGCCGAAGTAGCATGGCCCGCAAGCATATGACCTATCCATGGAGCGGCTGGCCGCCCGCCTCGCAGCAGCGGCTGTTCAAGTACGTCCTGCTTGGTGCGGCCGGGCTGGCCTTTGCGGTCTTCGTGGGCGCGTACCTGTTCACCGGCGTGCTGATCCAGCAGATCGAGGCTCAGAAGGCGCAATACGGCATGGTGGTGCCCCTGGTGCGGGATATAGCCACCCTGCGGGCAGGCCAGGGAGATCTGGTCCAGCTTTCGCCCGAGGAAGCGGTCCGGCGCGTCCTGGACGATCGGTCCCTGAACGACTACGTGCGCTCCATGCATCCCACGCTTGTGGCCGGGGACCAGGAAGGCGTGCAGATCACCCTGGGCGGACTGACCCTGATCATGCTCACGGATTTTCTCCAGGACGTGCGCGACCGGGCCAGCCTCCAGGCTCCGGAGTTCGTCCTGACCCGCAACCCCGAGGAGCCCCGCCTGGCGGACGTGCACCTCGTACTGGCGAGGTAGGCCGTGGGCTCCCGTTCCAAGCCCTCGTCCCTGTCCGGCCGCATCCTGGCCCGGCTGGTGCTGATGACCTTCGGCCTGGCCATCGGCGTGGTCCTGTTCACGCCGTGGAACAAGATATGGGCTTCGGCCCTGACCCGGCTGGATGAGAACCTGGTCGGCGCTGGGCTGGCCTGGAGTTCCATCGACCGCGACGGGCCTCTGGGCTTCCGGTTGAACGACCTCAAGATCTCCGTGGCGCAAACGCCGGGACGGCTGCACTTCAAGCATGCCTACGTGACCATGGGCTTCGCCCCCTTGGCCACGGTCCGGCTGGACACGGGCGGCCCGCAATGTCGCCTGGAGCTTTTTTCCAACGGGGTGTTCGACTTCGAGGGCGACATGAACCTGACCTACCTGCTGGGCGACAGCGACCTCAAGGGCGAGCTGCATGCCTCGGGAAGCCTGTTCTTGCCCGACGGGGCGCGGCTGCCCAAGAACGGCTGGGTGGACGTGCGTTCGTCCCAATTAATCCTGCCCGGGGAAAAGGTCGTCGAGGACCTGGCCTTCACCGCCGAGATCGAGAATGAGCACATGGCCGTGCGCGACTTTTCCATGCGTCTGCCCTTGAATTACAAGTCCACGGGCGTGGCGGTCATCGACCCGGACAATCTCTTCCGCACGCGGTTCGACCTTAAGGGCGACATGACCGTGGGCCGGACGGTCTTTCCCTACGAGATGCACGGCACCCTGGCCGACGCCGTCTGGTAGGCGTCCGTTCCTCCGAAGACCGAAAAATCGTCGAACGCCGCCATGAAGATCGCCATTATCCACGAAAGCGCCGAAATCCTGCTTGCCGAATACGGGTCGCTGCTGTCGTCCCTGGCGGGCATGGGGCATGCGGTCAACGCGCTGGCCCCGGGCAGCGGGCCGGACACGGCGGCCGGGTTCGAGGCCCTCGATGTGGAATACGCCATGTATCCGCTCGCACCGCGCAGCCTGGCTCCTGTCGGGGATATGGGCACGCTGCTGCATCTCAAGCAGGTCCTGTACCGCGTCCGACCCGGCCTGATCCTGTCCGTGGGGTCCAAGCCGGTGGTCTATGGCTCCCTGGCCGCGCGCATGGCCTGGGTGGGTGAGGAAAAGAAGGTCTTCGCCCTGGTGGACGGGCCGGGCTTCGCTTTTGAGGGAACCGGGCTCACAGGACGGCTGCTGGCCGGTCTGGCCAAGCCCATGTTCCGGGCCGCGTTCAAGTCCTGCGATGCCGTCTGCTTCCGTTCGACCGGGGTCGAGAGCTTCTTCCGCGAGCTCGGCGTGCTCGGGCCCGGGACCGGGACCGAAGTGCTCGACCGGGCCGCCCCCGGGATGCGGGATCGGGCGCTCCTCGCCTTTATGGGCATGATTACTGCCGATTGATCCTACAATCGGGTTGGCAGCACCTCGCTCCATGGTGTACGTTCAAAGTACGTTCCTGCTTGAAAGGCGGGTTTTGAATACGAAATACCAAGGAGTGGGCGTATGAATATCTCTCGAATTCTTCTCCCTGTTGACGGGTCCAGGCTGTCCGATGCGGCGGCCGACATGGCCATTGATCTGGCCGGAAGCGAAGGGACCGTCATTCTGTTGACCGTGCGCCGGACCGTGCCCACCGCGCTGGGCCAGCCCAATGCGGGCGAACTGCTCGAATACCTGAACAGGAACGCCGAGGAGATCATGACCCATTATCGGACCAAGCTGGCCAACGCCAAGGTGGACTTCCAGGAACTGGTCGTCGGTGGCGACGTGGCCGAGGTCATCGGCAGCGTCGCCGACAACGAGAAGTGCGACCTGATCATCATGGGCTCCAAGGGCAAGTCCGACCTGGAGGGGTTGTTCCTCGGCTCGGTCACCCACAAGGTCCTTCAGACCACGTCCAAGCCCGTGCTGGTGGTGAAGTAGCCCCTCGGGGCCTTCGCCGTATTCGGCCGACCGGAAGTCATGCCGTTTATGGATGCCCAGCCGCCTTTCCCGGCCCGTAACCCGGTCCGGTCTCTGGTCTGGTGCCTGCTGGTCCTGGCCTTCACCGTCTGCCCGGCCCTGGCCCAGGAACGTGTGGTCGTGGTCTCGGACGGCTGGATGCCCTACAACGGTACACCGGGTTCGGATCGGGAGGGCTATGCCGTGGAGGTCCTGCGCGCCGTGTTCAAGCGTCGTGGGGTCGCCGTGGAATACCGCCAGGTGCCGTGGAAGCGGGCGGTACGCGACGTGCGTTCGGGCCGGGCCGATATCCTCATAGGCGTGAACCCGGACGAGTTGCCGGACTTCGTCTATCCCCGGACTTCCCTGGGCCGTAGCGAACTGTGCTTCTTCACCGCGGACGGCGACTGGCAATTTTCCGGTCCGGAGTCCCTGGTGGGCCGGGTCACCGGATACGTCCAGGGCCATAATTATCCCCAGTGGTTTTCGGACGCTATCAAGCTCCATCCCGAACGGTTCCACGCCCTGCACGGCCAGGACGCCTTCGTGCGCATGCTGGCCATGCTCGCCGAGGGGCGGGTCCAGGCCATCCCCGGCAGTCGGGCCGTGGTGGACTACTATGTCGATCAGGCGGACCTCGGGGGGCGCATCTTTCTGGCCGGGTGCAGCGAGGCGGATGCCCGCGAACTGTTTTTCGGCCTGTCGCCCGCCAACATGGCCAGATCCCGGCTGCTGGCCGACATCTTGGATCAGGGATTGTATACTCTGCGCAATACCGGCCAGCTCAACCACCTGCTGATCAAATACGGCCTCAAGGACTGGATCGAGCTCCATTAAGGCCGTCCGGCCCCGGGTCCACTCGGGAAAGGCGGGTTGCCCCATCCCGCGCGAGCCGTCTGCCCACTGGTGTTTGTTGCAGTTTCGCGCGCGCAAATTTCGGGACATTTCTGTTGATACCGCCCCTGGAAAGCGGGTAGACATCTAGGCATATTATCGCGCACAAGCACCGGCATGGCCGTTTCGGCCCGAGGCCGCGCCCCAGAGGCAGGCGGCCCGTTGCTCCAACATCCAAACCGGAGGAGTTTTCATGAGTATCCCTGTTTTCAACTGCAAGAACGCGGACGATGTGATGAAGGCGGTCAAGGACTATGAGGTCAGCTTCATCCAATACTGGTTCGTGGACATCCTCGGCACCCTGAAGAGCTTCCAGATCACCCCCAACGAGCTGGAAGCGTCCTTTGAGGAAGGCATGGGCTTCGACGGTTCGTCCATCCTCGGCTTCTGCCGCATCGACGAATCCGACATGGTGGCCATGCCCGACCCGACCACCTTCCAGATCTGCTCCTGGCGTCCCGCCGAAAAACCCGTGGCCCGCATGTTCTGCGACGTGGTCAACCCGGACGGCACCCCGTTCGAGGCCGACTCCCGCTACGTGCTCAAGAAGGTCATGGCCCAGGCCGCCGAGAAGGGCTACACCTTCTACGTGGGCCCCGAGCTTGAATTTTTCCTCTTCGCCGATGATCAGGACACCGAGACCCTGGACGCGGGCGGCTACTTCGACGCCCCGCCGCTCGATCTCGGCAACAACATCCGCCGCGACATCATCTTCGCCCTGGACGCCATGGGCATCCAGGTGGAGTATTCCCACCATGAGGTCGCTCCGTCCCAGCACGAGATCGACCTGCGCTACCAGGAAGGCATGAAAATGGCCGACACGGCCATGACCTACCGTGTGGTGGTCAAGGAGACCGCCCGCAAGTTCGGCTGCTACGCCACCTTCATGCCCAAGCCCATCTTCGGTGAGAACGGCTCCGGCATGCACGTCCACCAGTCGCTCTTCAAGAACGGCCGCAACGTTTTCTACGACGCCAACGACGAGTATCACCTGTCCAGCGAGGGCAAGGCCTACATCGCGGGCATCCTCAAACACGCCCCCGAGTTCGTCTGCGTGACCAACCAGTGGGTCAATTCCTACAAGCGACTCGTGCCCGGCTACGAGGCCCCCGTGTACATGGCCTGGGCGCGGCGCAACCGTTCGGCCCTGGTCCGCGTGCCCATGTACAAGCCCGGCAAGGAGAACGCCACCCGCATGGAACTGCGTTGCCCGGACCCGGCGGCCAACCCGTACCTGTGCTTCGCGGTGCAGCTCGCCTCGGGCCTCAAGGGCATCGAGGAGAATTACACCCTGGCCGATCCGGTTGAAGAGGACATCTTCGCCATGAACGACCGCCAGCTCAAGCGCAACAAGATCAAGGCGTTGCCTGGTTCCCTGTACGAGGCGGCCCTGAACCTGCAACGGTCCACCTTCATGAAGGAGGTCCTGGGCGACCACCTGCACACCGCCCTGGTCGAAAACAAGATCGCCGAGTGGGACGAGTACCGCACCCAGGTCACGGAATACGAACTGGACAAGTACCTGCCCATTCTGTAGGGCGCGCAAACGACAACAAAAAAGGGGACGCTGCTGAGGCAGCGCCCCCTTTTTTGTTGTCGTTTGCGCACAGGGGGGCGGCGGCTTGCGGGCGCGGAGAGCCGCTGTTTGGGTGCTGGCGCACCCGAAGACGCTCCAGGGAAGAGGGAAGGATTCTCGCTCTCGTCCGTCCCTGCCCCAGGCGCACAAAAAGTTTGGCAAGGGGGGCCAGGGGGAAACCTTTTTCAAAAATTTCCCTCCTGGCCGCCGGAGGCATTCTTCCTTCCCGGTCAAGCTGCTTTTTTATGCTTATCGGGCGTTTTGGGGCGCCATTCTTCGACAAAACGGGGTGTTGGCGAAAACCGGGGGTATGCTGATTTGGATTGCCGGGGACGGGCCTCGGGAACGAAACCAACGGAGATACCATGAGCATACCTTATACCCTTGAATTGAGGCGTGCCCCGGACGGGCGCATTGCGGAAAAAATCGAGACCGTCCAAGGACGCAAGTCCACCTGGACCTATGCGTATGACGACGGCGGGCGACTGGCCGAGGCCAAGCTGGACGGGCGGTTGATCTGCCAATGCTGGTACGACCGCGAGGGCCGCCGGATGCGGGACTATCTGCCCTCCACGGCCGGGGCCAACTACCGCGAGTATCAGTATACCCCGGACAACCGGCTGATGCGCGCCGGGTCCGGGCAATACTCCCATGACGAGCGCGGCTTCCGCTCCATCTGGTCGGACAAGGGCGTGTACACCCTGTACGAGTACGCGCCGGACTATCGGCTGCTCAAGGCCGAGGAAGAGGGCCGGGACAGGGCCTTCACCTTCGCCCACGACGAGGACGGATGGCGCGCGGCCAAGTACCTGAACGGGCAGTTGGTCGAGGCCTACCGGTAGCTCGACTTCACCAGACTGGCCGCGTTTCGCGACGGACGGCACACCTATGAGTTCGCCTACCGCGCCGGCGAGCGCACGCCCTACGCCGTGCGTTGCGACGACGGGACCGTGGCCGGGCTGTTCTACGACCAGGTCGGCTCCCTGCGCGTGGTTGCCGATATGGAAGACAACGTGATAAAGGAGGTTCTGTACGACCCGTTCGGCGGAATCATTGAGGACACCAATCCGAACCTGCGCCTGCCCCTTGGCTTCGCGGGCGGCCTGCACGACCGGGACCTGGGTTTCGTCCGCTTCGGCTGGCGTGATTATGACGTCCGAACAGGCCGATGGACCGCCCCGGACCCCATTGGGGACAAGGGCGGTGACCCGGATTGGTATGGGTATTGTCTGGACGACCCGGTGAACGGGGTTGATCCGGCGGGGCTGTTCCGGTTCGGAAAGCGCGAACTGGACATGCCGGGCGGCGAATTCCTGAAGGATTTCGGCCCGGCGCAAGCAGCGACCGCACTCGGCATGTTGAACCCGGTGACATTCCCGTTGGCCCGGGAGATGATGAAAGGGGCAAAACGACTGGACGATAAGAACAACATGGAGCTTGCCCATGAACAGGGATTTTATGAAGACGGCACAGGTGACAACGTCGGACTTGGGAAGCATGGCAAGATGGAGAAGGAAGATATCGCCAAGTACAAACTCGACGACAAACATTATGATGATAAACGGATGAGGCGGGTAGAGAAAAGTGTCCCTTCAGGCAGGTATAATCTTTGTGGCATTGATGGAAACAAGAACAATTGTCAGGATTATGCCGATAGGCTTTGCAAGCGATATGAACTATTGAAGCGCGGAGATAAAATGCGATAGGTGATTACAAGGCTGAAAGGCTATGCATTTCAGCCTTTATCAAGGAAGTGGAGTGAAAAAAATAACAATTGTTTTAATAGTCGCGGTTGGATGTGCGTACTACTATAATTCCATATGGTTTCGATCGATGTTTGACAGCTCTTTCTACGAAAGTATTGTGGAGGTGCCTTTTGATGTCCTTGAAAAAGGAGAACGGATAGCCGTCCCGCTAACGTATGAATACAAAACATGCTATGCTGTGGGGGTTGCTGTCCCTGGAAGGGAGTTGGCTAACTCCAGAAAGACAGGAGCAGGTCGGCTGAGCTACAAATTCATATCCGATGGGAAAATACTCGCTAGTGGCGTTACACACCCGGTCGTTGGACATGGATGGTCGGGTGACGACCATAACTCCATACGCCCCTTGATGGTGTTCGACTTACCGTTTCCAGGAGCTTCTCAAGAATTGATGCTGTCGCTTGAAGTGGTTGAACCCTTTTCCTTTATGGAAGGGTATAAGGGGCGGACATTGATTGTTATTAGACCCAACTATGAGCCTAAGGTTGGCAAATGTTATGATGAGGATTTGCGAATTCAGTATTAAATTCCATCATTGAGGACACCAATCCGAATTTGCGCCTGCCCCTCGGCTTCGCGGGCGGCCTGCACGACCGGGACCTGGGTTTCGTCCGCTTCGGCTGGCGTGATTATGACGTCCGAACAGGCCGGTGGACCGCCCCGGACCCCATCGGGGAGAAGGGCGGCGACCCGACGGAACAGATTTGGCATCGACCACGGAAAAGCCCCCTGCGGCGTGTGCCNGTGGACCGCCCCGGACCCCATCGGGGAGAAGGGCGGCGACCCGACGGAACAGATTTGGCATCGACCACGGAAAAGCCCCCTGCGGCGTGTGCCGCAGGGGGCGGGCTATTTCGAAAACGCTTCGGTGACAGCCCGCATCACGGTTTGGATGTTTTCCGGAGTGGCCGGGGATTCGCCTTTCTTGAGTCCCAGGGCGTCGAGCTGGATATGTTCAAAGCCCGTGAAGCCCGCTTCCTCCAGGGTCTTGCGTGCGCAGTTCAGGGGGCAGCCGTCGATGGCCACCACCTTCTCCGCAGCTTCGGTGGATTTGACGATGCCGGAGACCTTGCCGCCGATGCCGGCCAGGCAGAACATCTTGGCCGCGCCTTCACGCGAAACGGCGCGTGCGGCCTGGTCCGCCACTTCGCCGACGTCGGCCGCGCCGGAGCAGGAAAACACGAATTTCGGGGCCGCCTGGCAGGAACAAGCGCAATTGGACATGGTGTAGCTTCTCCTTGCGTATCCGGTTACTTCAGCCAGTCGAGGACGTCTTTCTTGGACGGAGCCCTACCCACGACCTTGACCTCGCCGTCGATGACCACGGCCGGGGTGGAAAAAATGCCGTACTTGGCGATTTCCTGGAAATCCTTGACCTTTTCAATGTCGGCGGCGATGCCCGCTTCGGCGACGGCGTCGCGCACGGTCTTTTCGGTCTGTTCACACTTGGGGCAGCCGGGGCCCATGACCAGAATCTTCATGCTATACTCCTGTGATATTGGTTAGATGACGGCGTTGAAAAGATATCCGACGAGGAGAATGCCGCAGCCCACGACCAGGATGAAGGCCGCGATGAGCCGGGGCTTGAGGACCTTGCGCAGGATGACCATCTCCGGGAAGGACAGGGCGATGACGGACATCATGAAGGCCAGGGTGGTGCCGAGCGCCGCGCCCTTGCCGAGCAGGGCCTCGACCACGGGGATGACGCCCGCCGCGTTGGTGTACATGGGGATGCCGAGCAGCACGGACAGCGGTACGGACCACCATGCGTCGCCGCCCATGATCACGGCCAACTGGCCCTCGGGCACGTAGCCGTGGATGGCCGCGCCGGCCGCGATGCCCAGGACCACGAATTTCCAGACCCGGCCCACGATGTCACGCACGGAATCCAGCGCGTAGGCGAAGCGGGCCTTCCAGGTCATGCGCGGTTCGTCCGCGGCCTCGCCCGCGCGGATTTCGCGGACCCAGTCCTCGACATAGGGTTCCAGGCGCATGCGGCCCATGACCCAGCCCGCGACCACGGCGATGGTGATGCCGGTGGCGAAATACAGGGCCGCGATTTTCCAACCGAGCAGACCATAGAGCAGGACCAGGGCGATCTCGTTGACCATGGGCGCGGCGATGAGGAAGGAGAAGGTCACGCCGAGCGGAATGCCTGCGGTCATGAACCCGATGAACAAGGGCACGGCCGAACAGGAACAGAAGGGGGTGACCACACCGAGCAGGGCGGCCATGACGTTGCCCGCCGATTCCCGCTTTCCGGCCAGGAAGGAGCGCGTCCAGTTGACGGTCACGAAGGAACGCAGGATGCCCACGCCGTAGACCACCAGCAAGAGGAGCATGAGCACCTTGGGCGTGTCGTAGACGAAAAACTGCACGGCGGCCCCGAAATGGCTGGCCGGATCAAGCCCGAGCAGCCCGTAGGCGAACCAGTTGGCGAAGGGCAGCAGTTGCAGGTACAGGACATACCATGCGGCCACGGCCAGGACTTGCAGGAGCAGGATGCGGCCCAATCCGGCGCCGTTTTTGTCTGCCTTGGGCGCGCCCGCTCCGCAGGCGCAGGAGATGTCGTTCCGTTCGGACATGATTACCTCGATTGGCTGTTTCGCCAAGTGTTATTCCAAAAAAATAGGCAAACCCACCCCGAAAGGGCCGTATGGGGTGGAAGGGGACGACCCCTCCCCGCCGGAGACGAAATCACCCGGCAACGCCCCAGCGGGCGGCAGTTCTGCCTCTTCACTTTCCCTTGGCATCGAGTACGGACTCGATGCAGTGGAAGAAGTTGATCACGCAGGGCACGCGGAGGCGGTAGTAGATCTGCTTGCCGCGCCGCTCGTCCTCGACGATGCCCGCTTTTTTTAGCACGGCCAGGTGCTTGGACACGGTGGACAGGTCCGCGCCGACCAGCTCGCGCAGTTCGCAGACGCAACGCTCGCCGCGCGACAGTTCGTCGATCATTATCAATCTCGACGGGTGGGCCATGGCCTTGACCACCTTGGCCCGCGCCTCGAACCGCTCGACCGGCACGATTTCCTGCATCATCATTCCTCCGTGGCTACACTTGGCAATATAACCAAGCGTTCGACCAAGTCAAGTGGTGTAAGCGGAGAGAGGGCGAAAAAATCGCGCGGATCAGTCGCGGGGTTGGATGGAAGCCTTGCCGTGGCTGTAATGCAGCCGGTAGGGCTCGTTGCGGACCACGTGGTCCAACTCGGCGTTTATGGGCGTGAGGCTGGTGATGGCCCCGCCGTTGGTGGTCACGGTGACGAAGACCTTCTGGCCCGGCTTGGGATTGAAGTAGACCATGCCCTCGGCCCGTTTCTGCCAGCGGCTTTCCAGGGTCTTGCAGCCGCCGACGAAGGTCTGGGGCACATAGGGCGTGACCGCGTAGACGGTCTTGAAGGTCACGTTCTTGAGGGTGCCGTCGGCGTTGTTGGCCATGACCAGGACATTGGCCACGGTGGCGATGGCCTTGATCTCGGACTCCTGGGCCATCATGGAAAGATAGTCGGTGTCCTGCGCCTGTGCGGACAGGGTCAGGACCAGAACAAACAGTGTCGAAAGAAGAATGCGGATTTTCATGGGTATTGCCGGTTTCCGGATATGGGAGGGGGAAACTGGCGCACCCTAGCCCAGATGGACGAGGGGCGCAACAATGTGCAACCGGACCGGTGCACAATTGCGGGGAATACAATCCGGGCTTGCCATTTTCGGGCTGGAGGATAAATCTATACCTCAAAAGTATAGAATAAAGCCGAGGAGGCAAGAGCATGGGCATTGTACGAGCGGTCAACGTCAGTGAGCGCAAGGGCGAGAAAAAGCACGAGGTGGCGGTCATCACTTTGATCGAGGACTACGGAGTGGAGCACGACGCCCACGGCGGCAGCGGCCGGCAGGTCAGCCTGCTCGCCTTTGAGCGCATAGAGGACATGAAAAAGTCTCTGGCCACGCTCAGAGCGGGCGATTTCGCCGAGAATATCACCACCACGGGCCTGGCCGCGTCCGAGCTCGCCCCGGGCATGCGCGTGGCCGTGGGCGAGGCGCTGCTTGAAATCACCCAGATCGGCAAGACCTGCCACAAGGGGTGCGCCATCCGCGAGCAGGTGGGGTATTGCATCATGCCCAAGGAGGGCGTATTCGGCCGGGTGGTCCGAGGCGGCAGGGTCAAAAAGGGGGACTGCATCGACCTCCTGGCTCCGTAGGCCGGTCCGTATCGACAAGCCGCGCCGAATCCTGTAGTTTTCAAGATGACCTGGGAGGTCCCATGGATTACTTCGCCTCGGCGCAAAACATACAATGGCTCGTCTGGTTGGGCGTGGGCGTGTTCTTCGTCGTCGCCGAACTGGTGGTGCCCGCCTTCATCGTCATCTTTTTCGGCCTGGGCGCGTTCATCGCCGGAGGAACGGCCTTTTTCGGGGCTTCCATTCCGGTCCAGCTGGTGGTCTTCGGCGTTTCGTCCGTGGTCCTGCTCCTGCTGTTCCGAAAGACGATGGCCGCCACCTTCACCGGCGAAAAAGCCGAGGATGAACAGGAGGCGAACGTCATCGGCTCATTGGCCGAGGTGGTCGAGGCCATCCACCCGCCCCAATCCGGCCGGATCAAATTCCAGGGCTCCTTCTGGAGCGCCCGCAGCAGCGGACCCGTGGAGCCCGGCTCCATGGTCCGCATCGTCAAACGCGACGAAAACGACGTCAACGCCTTCCTCGTGGAAAAGGAGCAATAGCTATGGATCCCGCAACCATGACCTCTCTGGTCACGGCCCTGGTCTTCGTCCTGCTGGTGGTCGTCCTGATCATCAAGACCGCCGTGGTCGTGCCCCAGAAAAGCCAGTTCGTGGTCGAACGGCTCGGCAAATACGCCAAGACCATCGGCGCGGGCCTGCACATTCTTATCCCGTTCATCGACCGCATCGCCTACAAGCGCTCCCTCAAGGAAGAGGTCATGGACATCCCGGCGCAGACCTGCATCACCCGCGACAACGTGTCCGTGACCATCGACGGGGTGCTCTACATCCGCGTCATGGACGCCAAGATGTCCGCCTATGGCATCGAGAACTACTACATCGCGGCCTCCCAGCTCGCCCAGACCTCCCTGCGTTCGGCCATCGGCAAGATCGACCTGGACAAGACCTTCGAGGAGCGTGAATCCATCAATGCCTCCGTGGTCCACGCGGTGGACGAGGCAGCCCAGGAATGGGGCATCAAGGTCATGCGCTACGAGATCAAGGACATCACCCCTCCCGGCACCGTCATGGCCGCCATGGAGGCCCAGATGAAGGCCGAGCGCGAGAAGCGCGCGGAAATAGCCACGTCCGAAGGCGACCGCCAGTCGCGTATCAACCGTGCCGAAGGGTTGCGCCAGGAGGCCATCCAGGTCTCCGAAGGCGAAAAGCAGAAGCGGATCAACGAGGCCGAGGGCCGGGCGCAGGAAATCCTGCTCGTGGCCGAAGCCACCGCCGAAGGTATCCGCAAGGTGGCCGACGCCGTCACCCTGCCCGGCGGTGCCGAGGCCATGAATCTCAAGGTCGCCCAGCAGTACATCGACGAATTCGGCAAGCTCGCCAAGACCAACAATACCATGATCATTCCCGCCGATCTCGCGGGCATGGGCGGCATGGTCGCCACCGCCACCGAGATCATCAACACCGCCATGCGCAGGAACCGGACCGACCCCGCGCCCACGGCCGCGATCAAGCCGGAATAGCCGCGCGCCGACAACAGCGAAGCGGCTCCGCTCAATTCTTTGGGCGGGGCCGTTTTGCGTGGCGGCCCGCGCGCGGTCTTTGGGATGGACAATGGGAGATGGACCCGGTACTCCATTTCCAATGTGCAATGCAACACGCCAGCCGGATGGTCGTACAATGAAAAGGATTTCGTTCGTTACCGTTGTTTTTGTGCTTATCGCCCTCGCCGCTCCCAGCCGGGCAAGCGAACTCTTTCCGAACAGCCGGTTCAAGCTCGGCTATGACGGCGAGTATCTGTTTTACGATCAGCCTGGCCTTATGCATATCAAAGGGTTTCTGCACGGCGGTTTCGGGGCGTGGACCGGATATTTCACGGATAACCATCTCATGGTGGGCCTCGAAGGCAGCATTTTGAACGGGGTGTTGCGCTACAAGGGGAGTACGGCCAGCGGTGATTCGGTCAAATTCAACACGGAAAACGTGTTTGCCGAAGGCCGGGTCCTGGTCGGTAAGGGGTTCGACTGTGGCGGGATAGGGGTCACCCCCTTCACCGGTTTCGGCGTGCGCAACTGGTACAACCGGCTGGAGTTTTCCCCCGGCTACAGCAGAAACATCACCCACTACTACCTGCCGCTCGGCGTCAACGTGGCCGTCCGGCTGAAGAACGATTGGTCGGTAGGCGCATCCCTGGAAGGCGACGTGTTGCTGAGCGGCTCTGTGAAGACTGAGCTTTCGGACGCAATCCCCGGAATAGAGAATCCCCATACGCACCAGAAGTTCGGCAACGGTTGCGGCCTGCGCCTGGGAACATTCGCCGAATATGATTTCGGCGGGTTCTCTTTTGGCGTCGAACCCTACTTCCGTTATTGGCATTTCGCCAAAACCGACACGGACGACATAATCAACGCAGGCTCGACGGTGACTCTGTATGAGCCGGAAAACGATTTCTACCAATACGGCTTGCGGACCTACATCGCCTTCTGAGCGGTTTGCGCTAACCATACCGGCTGATCCGGGCCCAGTCCAACCGATTCAATCGCCGTTCGGCTAGGTCAACGGTATGGCTTCCCCGGCCTCAAGGGGGCCCATGCCGAGGTGTTGGGCCACGGTCTGGCCGACGTCGGCGAAGGTCTCGCGCAGTCCTGCGGAGCCGGGCAGGACGGGCGGGCCGAAGAGGAGGATGGGCACGCATTCGCGGGTGTGGTCGGTGCCTTTGAAGGTGGGGTCGCAGCCGTGGTCGGCGGTGATCACGGCCAGGTCGCCGGGCTTGAGCATGGCCGGAAACGCGGCCAGGCGGGCGTCCAGGCGTTCCAGGGCGGCGGCGTACCCGGCCACGTCGCGGCGGTGGCCCCATTCGGAATCGAACTCCACGAAATTGGCGAAGACCAGGGAGCCGTCCGGGGCGTGGGCGGCCTCGTGCTCCACGAGATCGAAGAGCGCGGCCGAGGTCGGCCCTTTGACCGTTTTGGTGATGCCGCGATGGGCGAAAATGTCGGCGATCTTGCCCACACTGATGACTTCGCGACCCGCCTGTGCGAGGCGGTCCAGGAGGGTGGGGGCAGGCGGTTCCAGGGCGTAGTCGCGGCGGTTGGCGGTGCGGGTGAAGCGGCCTGGCTCTCCGACGAACGGGCGGGCGATGACCCGGCCGATGTTGTAGCCGTCGAGCAGGGCGCGGACCAGCTCACAGAGTTTGAGCAGCCGGTCCAGGCCGAAGGTCTCCTCGTGGGCCGCGATTTGGAAGACCGAGTCCGCCGAAGTGTAGCAGATGGGCTTGCCGGAAGCCATGTGCTCGGCCCCCAGCTCCTTGAGGATGTCCGTTCCCGAGGCGGCGCGGTTGCCGAGTATGCCGGGCAGTCCGGCCTGTTCGATAATGGCGTCGGTCAGCTTTTGGGGGAAACTTGGATGGTTTGGCGGGAAAACTCCCCAGTCGAAGGTCACGGGCACGCCGGCCAGTTCCCAGTGCCCGCTGGGCGTGTCCTTGCCCCGGCTGATCTCGCGGGCCGCCGCGAACCGGCCCCGAAGGACCGGGGATTTGAGGTTGGGCGGCACGGTGCCGGTGACGAGTTGGGCGGCCAGCCCCAGGCCGAGGGAACTCATGCAGGGAAGGGCGAGGGGGCCGGAGCGCAGGCCTTCGCGGTCGGCCTCGCCCCGTGCGCAGGCCTCGGCGATGTGCCCGAGGGTGTCGGCCCCGGCGTCGCCGTATCGGTCGGCATCCGGGGCCCAGCCAATGCCCAGGGAGTCGAGGACCAGGATGAAGGCGCGCGGCATCAGGCGATCCCCCTGCCGGAGGCCGCGAGCCGTTCGCGGACGACCGGGCGTTTCGGCGGCGGCGTTTTGCCGAGGGTCACGGCCTTGCCGAGGCGTTCGGCGGCCATGTCGGCCTGGGCCTCGTCACGGGCGCGGACCACGCACAGGGGGGTGTTCGGTCCGACCTCGTCGCCGATGCGGGCGAAGCCGGTCATGCCCACGCCGTGGTCGATGGCCTGATCCGCCCGGGTGCGCCCGCCGCCCATGGCCACCAGGGTCATGCCCACGGCGCGGCTGTCCATGGCCGTGAGGAAGCCCGCCCGCTCCGGGTACACGGGCCGTTCCACGGGCGCGATGTCGAGATGGGCGTCGGGCCGCTCCACGAAATCTTTCGGTCCGCCCAGCCCGGCGACCATGCGCCCGAAACGCTCGGCGGCCTGGCCGTTCGCCAGGGCTTCGTCCATTTGCCGCGCGGCGTGGTCCGGGTCTTCGGCCACACCCGCCAGGACGAGCATTTCACCGGTCAGTGCCAGGGCGACCTCGGCCAGCCGCGCCTCGCGCCGTTCCCCGGTCAGGAAGGCCACGGCCTCGCGGACTTCCACGGCGTTGCCCACGGTGTCGCCCAGGACCTCGTTCATGTCCGTGAGCAGGGCCGTGGTCGGCACGCCCGCGCCTGTGGCCACGGTGACGATGGACTCGGCCAGTTTCCGCGCGTCCGCGAAATTCTCCATGAACGCACCGGAGCCGAACTTCACGTCCATGACCAGGCCCTGCAATCCGGCCGCCAGCTTCTTGGACAGGATCGAGGCCGTGATCAGGTCGATGGATTCCACTGTGGCGGTCACGTCGCGCACCGCGTACAGCCGCCGGTCCGCCGGAGCCAGGTCCCCGGTCTGCCCGATGATGGCGCAGCCCGCCTCGCGAATCACCCGCGCGAAGGTCTCCAGGTCCGGCGCGGTGTCGTAGCCGGGGATGGCGTCGAACTTGTCCAGGGTGCCGCCCGTGTGGCCCAGGCCGCGCCCGGAGATCATGGGCACGAACGCGCCGCAGGCGGCCGCCAGGGGCCCGAGGATCAGGCTGACCTTGTCGCCCACGCCGCCGGTGGAGTGTTTGTCCACCACACCGCGTTCGATGCCGAGTCCGGGCCAGTCCAGCACCCTGCCCGAATCGCGCATGGCCTCGGTCAGGTCGATGCGTTCGGCCAGGGTCATGCCCCGGAAAAAAGTCGCCATGGCGAATGCCGCGATCTGGCCTTCGCTCACCGAGCCGTCCGTGATGCCGTTGACCAGGGCCCGGAGTGGTTCCCGGCCCAGTTCGCGCCCGTCACGTTTCGCGCGAATGATTTCCTGTGGAATGAACGTCATGAGTGGTGCCTCCGGCGGCCGGGTTGTCGTTTGTCCGCGAGGCCGGGTTAGAGGCCGAGATGTTTTTTCACATCGTCGAGCAGGCCGGATGCGCCGAAGCGCAGGGTCCGGGGGGTGGCCCATTCCGGGCCCATGATGCGGTCCGCGAGAAAGAGGTAGCCCGCCGCCTGGTCCACGGTTCGGATGCCGCCGGACGGCTTGAGGCCCAGCGGCCTGCCGACCTTGGGCGTCATCTCGCGGACGGCTTCGAGCATGATCGCCGCCGTCTCCAGGGTGGCCCCGCCCGGGACCTTGCCCGTGGACGTCTTGATGAAGTCCGCGCCCGCCTCGATGGCATCCCGGCTCGCCTCGGCGATGATCTTCGGCGATTGCAGTTGGCTCGTCTCCAGGATGACCTTGAGCAGGACCGTCTCGCCGCAGACCTCGCGCACCTGATGGAGCAGGGCGATGGCCTGATCGCGGTGGCCCGCCTTGTACCGTTTGTACGGCAGGACCACGTCCACCTCCTGGGCCCCGGCCGCCACCTGTGCCTTGGCCTCGGACACGGATGCGGCCGTGTCCGCGCCGCCGTGGGGGAAATTGCAGACCGTGGCCACGCGCACCCCGGTCCCGGCCAGTTCGCCCAGCGCCAGGGGCACGAATTGGTCGTACACGCAGACCGCCGCCACATGGCCTCTGGGAGTCACTGCCCGGGCGCACAGGGTGCGGATGGTTTCGTCGGTGTCGTCCTCGCCCAGGGAGGTCAGGTCCATGGAGACCAGGGCGCGCAGGGCGTATCGCTCGTCGGCGCGGACCGTTTCGGCCTCCCGTATCAGTTCGTTCAATGCGTTGTTCATGCTTTCCGTGGGTTGAGGTTTTCCGGCCCGAAGGATGCGGGCAGCAGTTCGTCCGGGGTGAAAGTCAGCAGCGGTTCGCGTTCGTTGCATATGTGGATCCGGGCATCCGGTCCGGCGAACTCCCGGATGCGCTGGCGGCAGGCTCCGCAGGGAGGGCAGGGCGCGTCGGTCGGGCCGACCACCACCAGTTCGCGGATGGTCCTGCCGCCGCCCAGGACCATGGCCGAGATGGCCGACTGTTCGGCGCAGGTGCCCAGCGGGTAGGCCGCGTTTTCCACATTGCAGCCGGTGAACACCGCGCCCGCGTCCGTGACCAGGGCCGCGCCCACCGGGTGGCCGGAATAGGGGGCGTAGGCGCGGTCGCGGGCCTGGCCCGCCAGTCGTATGAGTTCCGTGATGTCGGGCATTCGTCGCTCCTTGCCTTGCCGTGCGCCGCCCCTTCCGGCTGGCTCCGGGCGCGCGGAGTCGGCGGCGGACATTCGTCCGCCACCGGGAAAGCCGTCTTGCCGAACCAATCAGCGGTCCATGATGTCGTAGTAGTTGGTGACGATGATTCGGCCCGCGATGATGTCCGCCTTGGCCTGATCCACGCGCTTCCGCATGTCCGTGGAGATCAGCGATTCGTTATACTTGTCCAGGGCGTAGTCCACGCCGCCGTCGGCCAGGCCCAGGACCTTCAGGCCGGGCTCCCAGGAGCCGTCGCGGGCGTCGCGCATGGCCTCCAGCACGGCCAGGTCCACGCGCTTGACCATGGAGGTCAGGACAGAGCCCGGATGGATGTAATTTTGGTTGGAGTCCACGCCGATGGAGAACTTTTGGGCGTCCGCCGCCGCCTGAAGCACGCCCATGCCGGAGCCGCCCGCCGCCGTGAAGACCACGTCCGCGCCCCGGTCGAATTGAGAACGGGCCAGTTCGCCCGCCGTAATCGGGTCGCCCCAGGCCGCCGGGGTGTCGCCGGTCATGTCTTCGAAAATCGTGACGTCCTTGTTCACATATTGCGCGCCTTCCTTGTAGCCCAGGACGAACCGGCGGATCAGCGGCACGTTCATGCCGCCGACGAAACCGATCTTGCCGGTTTGCGTCTTCATGGCCGCGATCATGCCCACCAGGAACGAGCCCTCATGCTCCTTGAATATCACGGACTGCACGTTGGGCTGGGTCACGACCGTGTCGATGATGACGAACCGGGTGTCCGGGAATTCCGGGGCGACTTTTTCCAGGGCCGCAGCGAACGAGAAGCCCACCACGACGATGAGGTCGCTCCCCCGGGCCGCGAAGCGCCGGAGGGCCTGTTCGTACTGCGTCGCGTTTGTCGGCTCGAAGTCCCGGTATTTGATGCCGGTTTCCCGGGAAAATTCCTCGGCGCCCATGTGCGCGGCCTGATTGAAGGATTTGTCGAATTTGCCGCCCAGATCATAGATTACGGCGGGATTCAGCGCCAGGGCGGGGCCTGCGGAAAACGCCAGGACCAAGGCGGCGACGGCGGACAACAGCAATTTGCGGAACATGCATCCCTCCCAAACGGTTTCGCGGAACGCCTTTGCGCCCGCGGCGGCGGCCGCCGGTTGGCGTCCGTCTCTTCGGCCCGAGCGGCACGGCGGCAGCGTAAGCTATACGCTATCCCCGGCCTGTCGCCAACCCGAAGATGACTTCCGAGGCCGGGGGGCGCACCCCGAAGGGGCGGCTTTGCGGACCGGAGCGAAGTTAGTTGAACAGGCCGCCGATGGCGTCGCGGATGCCACTTTTAATCTCGTCCTTGGTGGCCTCCTTGGCGTCAACGCCGATTTCCTTGGCGTCGTCGTCCAACCTCATGTCGTTGTTTTTATTTTGGGCGGGCTGCTGCGCCTGGACCTGTTGGGCATTGGCGGGGAGCCTGTAATAACCGGAGTCGAGGTTCTTCACGGACAGCTTGACCAGGCGCATCTCGTCGCCGTAGCGGAGGATGCCGCCGTAGCCCATCTTCTTGGCCTCGTTCAGGGAATCCTGGAAGGATTGGCCCATGCTTTGCGTCAAGGCGTCGGCCATGGCCATCCAGGCGTCGGTGATCTTCCTGATGTTGGCGTGGGTGGACAGGACCATCTCGTCGCGTCGCACGACCTTGCCGTCCTCGAAGATCACGGCGTTGTAGACCGCGCCCTTGTATCCAGCCACGGTTTCGGCCTTGCCGGTCTTTTCGTAACGGACCTCGTAATCGGGCTCGGAACCGCCGCCGAACATGGAGGTCATGCCCGCCGCCATGCCCGAGGACATGGCGCCGAGGTCGTAGACCTGGCACGGGCCGGAGTCGCAGTTTACGGAGTAGACCTTGCCGTTCGAGAGCAGGGTATAGGCCGTGGGCGAGGTATCCATGCGCACGTGCTGCGCGTCGCGTGTGCAGAGTGTGACCATGGTTCCGTCGGCGTATTTGTAGGTGGCGATGATGTCGGACGCGGCCAGGGCGGCCGCCGGTATGGCCAGGACAAGGCAGAGAAGAAGAATAAACTTACGCATCGCATTGCTCCTCACGGTGCTCCCCATGGTTGTTCATGCTCCCGCCCGGCACGTCGCCGTTCTCAAAAAAACAGTAATCACAAATAAAGATTTGTTTCAATCCAGGAATGAGTCCCGCCATCGGGTCCCGCCGGGCCGGTGGCTCGAGACGTTGCGCACCGAAGATTTCTTGATAAACTGAAGATGAAATCCACCGCGCGAATGGCGTGCCGCGAGCGGCGCCGGGACGATACGGCATAAGATTCCGCAGCCATCTACGAAAAAAAGGCCTTCACTCGTGCGAGTGAAGGCCTTTGTTTCCTGATGGTGCTCGGGGACAGAATTGAACTGCCGACACGGGGATTTTCAGTCCCCTGCTCTACCGACTGAGCTACCCGAGCAACCGGTCGAGAAGTTGGGGTTTACCGAAATGGCGGGCGGTTGGCAACCCCTTTTTTGCGAGGAATCGCTTTTTCCAGGCTTCGGGAGTCGGATCGCGCTCCCGGAAACCGGGGCCGGAAACGGTTATTTCGCTTTTTCATCCTCCGGGTCCGCGCCCATTTCGAGGATGCTGGCCGCGTAGGCCTTGCGCAGGGCGTTCATGTAGTTCACGTCCACCGGGCCCTTCCAAGTGGTGATCTCGGTGTACCGTTTGGGGATGACGACCTCGTCCGGGCGATAGCCCATCTGGAGCCGGAGCCGCCAGCGCATGCGCTGGACGCGCTTGCCGACATCGGCCACGGACCCGTTCATATCTCCATAGCCCACGGATTCGAGGGCCTCGGCCAGGAGGTCCTCCTTGTACACCCCGCGCGAGAACAGGCAGCCGACCATGCAGTTGAGCACGATCCGTTCGCGGCCGTCCGTGAGCAGGAAGTTCAGGGCCTTGTCCACGTCCTTCTCGTCGTGCTTCTGGTCGTAGGCGTAGCCGCCGGAGTCCAGGTGGGAATGGCGGAAGCCCAAGCCCTCGGCTACGAAGAATACCTCGCCCGTGGCGTAGCCGGCCATCTCCTGGCCGAGCACGCAGGCGAAATCCTCGCCGCCGTATTGTTTGGCGCATTTCATGGTTCCCTGGGCCAGCAGCCGGTAGAAGTCGTTGTCCGGCCGGCCGAGATGCTCCACGGCCCGCATGTACGTTTCGGAATCGCCCCATTTGAGCGGGAGCAGGGTGTCCTGCTCGGTGACGACCCCGCGCTCCAGGGCCTCGGTGGCCCAGGCCAGGGCCACGCCCGCGGACATGCAGTCCAGCCCTTCCTTCTCGATGACGTCGAGGATGCGCAACACCTCGGCGGCATCGGTCACTTCGAGCATGCCGCCGCAGGAAAAGATGGGCTCGTAGTCGTAACCCACCTGGCGGTAGAGATACTGGTTGTTGGTCTGGAACTGCTCGCGCACGAAACCCACGTGGATGCAGCCCACCGGGCAGCCCGCACAGGCCGCGTTGCGCAACAGGGTGTCGTCGGCGAAGGTCTCGCCCGAGATGTTTTCGGCCTGGGGGCTCGACGTCTGTTGCAGGTTCTTCCACGGCAGGGACTTGAGCGCGTTGAGCGGGTTGATGTTCACCGCCGTGCCCAGGCCGTGGTATTTGGCCATCATTTCCGTGGTGGTCAGTTGGTCGAAGATGTGCTTGTACAGCTTGGGGTAGGCCTTGCCTTCGGGCAGGTCGAAGCCCCGGTCGCCGACCACGCAGATGGCCTTCAGATTTTTGGCCCCCATGACCGTGCCGCCGCCCAGGCGGCCGAAATGACGGTAGGTGTCCACGTTGATGCAGGCGAAGGCCGACAGGTTCTCGCCCGCCGGGCCGATGCGCATGATGGAGCGGCGGCCCGAGCCCGGGAAAATCTTGCGCAGCACGCGGCCGGTCTGGATGGCGTCGAAGCCGCGCATGTACTCCACGTCGCGGATATCCACCAGGCGCGACCCCACGCATACGGCGGTCAGGCGTTTGGCCTTGCCGGTGACGACCAAGGCGTCCAGGTCGGCGAAGCGCAGGGACAGGGCGGATTTCCCGCCCGCGTAGCTCTCGGTGTATTGGTTGTGGTAGGGGGAGCGGAAGGCGCAGCAGGTCTTGCTCATGAGCGGAAAATACCCGGTCAGCGGGCCGATGGCGAAGATCAGGGGCTGCTCGGGGTCGTCCCAGTCGCGGTCGATATGCCCGAACTCCCGGAAGAGGTGCGCGGCCAGCCCCGCGCCGCCCAGGACTTCGCCCCGGCCGGGGAGTTCCTTCAGGCTGGTCTTGCCCGTGGTCAGATTGACCACCATCACGCGGAAGAAGTCCCTGATCATCGTTCCTCCTCTTCCCTGCGGGGCAGATCGACCATCTCCAGGCAGTCGTGGGGACAGTAGGCCACGCATTGACCGCAATGGATGCAGACGTAGGGGTTGACCTGGTGGTCCAGGAAGATGGCGTCCACCGGGCAGGCCTCGGCGCACTGGCCGCAACGGATACACAGGTTGCGCTTCTGGATCACGCCGCCGTCGCGGCGCTGGGAAAGGGAGCCCGTGGGGCAGGCCTCGGCGCAGGGGGCCGGGTGGCAGGCCAGGCAGAGTCGCGCCTCGAAGCCGGTGGACAATCCGCCCGCCGACGAGATGCGGATGCCCGCCTTGTTCCAGGAAAGGACCTTGTGGACCTGCCGGGCGCAGGCCAGCGAACAGGAGTGGCAGCCGATGCATCGTTCCATGCGGGCCGCTCTGAGAGCTTTCATCAAATGCCTCCGGGCCGAAGTCGCCGGGTTGGAATCACTCCGCTGTTTGCAGGATATCCTGCTTGAGCGCCCATAGGATATGATTTCTGACCTGGGTGGCCTCCCGTTGGGGCGCCGTGTCGGAAACCTTGCGTATCAGAGTGGCGCTGTCAACCGGGGTGCGGGCGAAGAAGACCAGCCGCCGGACCGTTTCGAGGTCGATGGCGTCCTTCAGCCCCGCGTACAGATTGGGAAAATCGCGGTTTCGGTAAAATGCCTCGCCTGTGCGCCCGGCGACCAGCATGGTTCCGTCCTCCAGGGTGCGGGAGGGGTAGTGGCCGAAGATGCGTCCGTACTCCGGGGCCAGGGGGTGGGCGATGTCGCGCAGCGGTCCGGCCTCGACCGGCTCCCGCCACAGCTCGTCCCACAGGGCCAGGTACCGCTTGATGACCACGGGCCAGGCAAAGTGCCGTTCGATCCGCTCGCGCCCGGCCGCACCCATGGCCCGGCGCAGCCCGGGGTCGCGGATCAGCCGCCCGAGCGCTTCGGCCAGGGCCGGAACGTCCACGGCCGTGGCCTGGGCCAGGGCCAGGTGGTAGTGGTTGTCGAAATTGAGCGGCGCGGCCAGGTCCACCTCCGGGGTGGAAGGCGGTCCCATGGTCGGCACCAGGAAGCCGGTCTCGCCGTGGACCACGATGTCCCGGTAGCCGTCGTAGTCCGAGGCCACCACGGGCAGGCCGAAGGCCCCGGCCTCGGCCAGGGTGATGCCGAAGGTCTCCTGCGGGTTGTCCGCGACGGACACGAACACGTCCGCCTTCCCGAACAGCTCCCGCTTGCGCGCCTCGTCCGGTTTGAGGGTCACGCTCATGGCGATGCCCGCGTTGGCCGCCAGGTGGGTCAGGGTGTCCAGGATGGGGTCGGCCGGGTCGGCCCAGCCCGCCAGGACCAGCTCCACGGTGTGCGGGTCGAGCCCGTCCGTGACCAGCCGGTGCAGGGCGCGGACCACCGGGACGAGGTCCATCTTTGAATAATGGGAGATGCGCCCGAAGACCAGGACGCGCAGCGGGCCGTCCGCGTCTCCGCCGCCCGGCGCATAGGCCGTCGTGTCCACGGCCAGGGGGATGCGCGCCAGTTTCGGCGCGGGATGGGTTTCCTCGCCGATACCGAAGCCCCGGCGCAGTTGTCCGAAGAACCCCTCCACCGCGATCCGGCCTGCCTCGGAGGTGCAGACAATGGCGTCGCGCCGGGTGGTGCCGGGCCACAGGTGTTGGAGGAAGGCCTTGGGGTACCCGGCGTAGCTCAGGGAGTGGATCAACCCCGTGATGGGGAATATCCGCGCGCTCAAGGCGTTGCGCATGCGCGCCAGGAACGGCTGGCTGGTGATGCAGTCGGACAGGTGGAAACAGTGATAGTCCGTTTTGTCCAGCATGCCGGGCAGGTCCTCGCGGAGCATCAACCGGACGCGGTTTTCCTCCAGGAGCTGAGGCGCGCTTTTTTCCAGATGTCCCTGCAACGGGGTCAGGGCGCGCCTGCCGGGCAGAAAGAAGTGGTATTCGTCAAAGGGATCGGTCCTGAGCAGTTCGTCCAGGAAGGCCACGTTGGCCACGGTCCGGCCCAGGACCGGCCCGCCCTCGAAGAAGGGGTCCAGAGTCCCCCAGATGCATTTTGTTCCGGCCATGTCTAGGTAAAGACTGTTCACGGCCAGTTTGTCAATGGCCGGGCGGCGCGTCGAGGGCAGACTTTTCCGTCCCGGTGCGTTTGGCTCCGCTTCCCTTCGGAATTTTCGCCAGCCATATCAATCTCCTGTCGCATCATCATTCTGTCTTTGCCCGGCCGTCGTCCGGTGTGGCCCCGATTTTGCTCAATCCCTGGCGAGGCGGAAGGAACCGCCAATGTTTTGACGTTGTAAAGGAGTACGATGGAGTATGCCTAGACAGTCCATGAAACGCGGCAGGCGTCCCGAACTCATGTGGGGGGTCGGCCTGGCCGAGCCGGTGGTGCGACAGATCGAGGAGGGCGTGGGCCCCGGGTTCCACATCCGCAACTTCCCCGAGGACGCGTTGCCCTTGACCCGCGAATTCGAACAGGAGGAAAAACCCTCGGCCGCCTGGATACCCTGGTCGGTCTGGGCCGCTTTTCCCGAGGCCCGCAAACAGGAATACCGCAACCAGGACGAGACCCACCGTATCCTCATACAGGACGGCGAGACCGAATTTGAAATGGAAAAGGTCCTGGCCGAAGGGTTCCTCACCGTGGTGGACCTGCCCCTGACCCGGCCCAAGATCCAGGACGTCATGTTCCGCGCCAAGGAAGTCAAGAGCCTGTACTCGGACATCTACCGCATGACCGAGGAAATCATGCTCGAACGCGAACTGCTCGCCCGCAAGACCGACCAGCTCCTGTTCCTCAACAAGCTGCTCGCTTCGGCCACGGAGAGCCTCGACGCCGTCACCATCCTGGCCAACGCCAAAAGTTCCCTCGGCCTCATCCTGCCCGTGAAGATGCTCCATGCCGCTTTCTGGAATACCGGTTCCGACAACGCCGCCGATGTGGAAATCCTCCTCAACGGCAAGATGTCGCCGCCCGTGGAGTCCGCCTGGGTCGAACAGATCATGACCTCGGCCAGTTCCATGGGAGCGGGCGCGGTCAACGGCCTGCAGATTTCGTACACCGATCCGGCGCGCAGGCCCGAGTATTCCCTGGCCCCGGATCAGGGTAAACTCGTGATCATGCCGCTCGTCGCCGGACATCAGACCTTTGGTTGCCTGGCCCTGCTCTGCGAACCCGGCTACCGGCTCGGCCGCGATCAGGTCGAGACCTTGCGCTCCGCCGTCAATCACGTGGGCCTGGCCCTGCGCAACGCCCTGGCCTTCAAGGAGGTCAAGCTCCGGGCCGACCGCGACGGGCTGACCAGGCTCTACAATCGCCGATCCTTTGACGAACGGCTGATCTACGAGATCAAGCGCAGGGCGCGTTATCATCACGACCTTTCCCTGCTCATGGTCGATCTCGACCACTTCAAGTCCGTCAACGACACCTACGGGCACAAGGCGGGCGACCTGGTCCTGCGCAAGGTCGGCGAAATCCTGACCACCGTGTTCCGTACCACCGACCTGGCCGCGCGCTACGGCGGCGAGGAATTCGTCGTCCTCTTGCCGCACACCAACGAGGAGGCCGCCTGGAAACTCGCCGAGCGCGTGCGCACCGCCGTCGAGAACTGCGCCTTCCACTTCGACGGCCAGGACTTCACCGTGACCGCGTCCATCGGCGTGGCTTCCGTGGCGGGCGGTTCCCTGTCTCCGGACGACGACCTCGTGCTCAAGGCCGACAAGGCCCTCTACCAGGCCAAGAACAACGGCCGGAACATGGTCGTCGTCTCCGGCCAGAAAGACGCCGCCGCGCACAACGCCATGCAATAGTCCCGTCTGGCGAAATCGAAAAAGCCCCGCACGGAACGTACTCCGTGCGGGCCTTTTCTTATGCGGCCCCATGTCAAGGACTCCCGTAT